>JAKSBM010000897.1 GCA_022361135.1 Desulfobacterales bacterium
ACCTGAAGTCCGTAAGGAACATCTTCGGTCACATAGCGGCTGTCTGCCGTCGCCGGACCAAGACCGCCATAGCCATGCGTGTGCATTTGCTGGTTCATTTCGGAAATGGTTCCGATAGGCACATGAAAACTCTGATGGAAGTGCTCAAATATGGTTTTCACGTTCAGGCTGAGCGCCCTGGCAATGGCGAGCCGTTCAAGGTCGAGCTGTTCCAGCAATCGCCCCACCTTCGGCGTCACATTCAGGCCCTGGCTCCAGTCTTCGCCGCGCTCCATTCGGGTAATGTTGCAAAGCGCGATCCCGAGATGATTTTGCGGATTGAGATTGGACAGCAAGATGGCAAGCAAACCGTCGCGGGGCATGAACCGGTCGCCAAACAAGGCCTGGCACAATGCCAATCCGTCATCGGTTGCTGCCTCCGGCACTGTGCAAAGATCAACCCGATTGCGAATGGTGTTTACGCGTACCCTGTTTTCTTCCAGCCGGCGGCCGGAGACGATTGTGGTGCCCCAGGCGGTAACCGGCGCGTTTATTCCGCGCGCCCTCAACGCCTGTGTAAGGTAGACCGCACCGAAGGAAGCGTGAGACGAGATGATGACGTGCTGCCCCTCGCGAATGTGAGGAACCAGCGCATCCATGACGCTCTTGTGTCCCGTCGCAGGCAACGCGATGATCAGTGCGTCGCACCCTTCGGCTAATTCCTGTGCCGAACTTGCCAGGTTCGGCGAAAATTCCGCTTCGATCACGCCGTGGGCCTGCAAGGGTGACGTTTCAAAAACCGTCGTACTTGCCCCGGAAGGCGACCAGAGTGTCGGAATGTGCTTGTTTCTGTGCAGAAGTGCCGCCGTGCCGCACGCGATTGCTCCGGCACCCGCAATGCCTATTCGCATTTGGTCTTTCATGCCGTTTCCTTCCGGCTCACCGGATCACCCAGAACGTGCATCAGCCGATTGGCCCATCCGAACAACGACGAAGACAAGATCAGATCGAAGATTTCTTCGTCTGACAGTCCGGCTTTCGACAGTGCTTCGATATCTTCCGGACCCGCGGACGGTGGCGCCTCGGCGGCTTTGCGCGAGAAATCGAAAATTGCCTTGTTTCTTGGATCCAGATCAGCCATTTCCCCCTTGGCGAACAGCTCATCGGTTACGGTTTCATCTTTTGCCAGTTTTGCATGACGGTCCGCGTGAACCGCGGCACAATAGACGCAGCGGTTGACCATCGATGCCGCCAGCGCACCAAGTTCCCGTTCCTCACGCGACATGCCGCCGCGGTCATACATGATCGCGTTGAAA
>JAKSBM010000135.1 GCA_022361135.1 Desulfobacterales bacterium
GCGGATGTCCACATAGGCGGCTTTATCGTCGGTCACGGGATGGTGATCGATGATGGCATCGTAATCCACCCCGGAAAAACAGACATTGTGATCGGGCTGGGAATCCACAATGACGAATTTATCATAGTCGGTTTTATCAATGTCCTCCAACCGGGTGACCGTGGAATCGGTGAGCTGGATCATGGTGAGATTGTCCGGCCGGGTGACTCGGTTGAAATGGGCAATGGTAACCTCGGCCACCTTGCGCCAGAGCAGGCGTTTGACCGCCATGGCCGAAGAAATGGAATCCGGGTCGGCGTTGATGATGACCAACACCTTTGAATTCCCGTTGAACTGGGATTGAAATAAACGTACTTTTTCCCGGGTACTACTCATGGGGGAGACTTCCTTTGGTATTGCTGCTGAAAAACAGGGTCAGGGTTATGAAGGCATAGCCAATGATGGCCAACACGGCAAACCAACCGTAGAAAACCCCCAGGGGAGCCAGAACAATGGCAGTGAGCCAATGGACCAATATCACGGTTGGAGAATGGAGTTTAATGGGAAAATCATTGAACCGACAAATCACGGAAAGGCCACAGAGATTCCATCCGTAAAGGGATGCAAATACGTGCATGTGGAGCAACCATTTGATTTTTTCAGGATCATAGCCTTCGGACATCTGCATGAAGATATAGGCGATTCCGGTGACCGCCGTCACAATGAGAAAACCAATGCCCGAGGTTAAAAACATCTTCTGTTGGATCCGCTGGGCATAGGTGGCATAGAGGTAAAACACGGTGACCACGGCGATGAACAAGGCCGTGGTCACAAAAATCTGTGGGATGAACTGCTCCCAAAGAATGAAAATGAAAAAGATGATCACCCCCAGGGTGATGGTCCAGAAGCAGACCTCCATGAACAATTTTTCCCGGGTTTCTTCCAATTGGCAGGTCATGCCGAAAACCAGGGAAAGGGTGATCAGGGAAAGGGGAAATGAATACCCCAGGAAAAAGGTGTTCAGGGTGAGTTTTTCCATGTGGACCCAATGGCCGTACTCATTATTAATGAGCACCAGGGATGCCATGAAAATCCCGATGGAAAGGCAGAGCAAGGCCGCCTGATGGAATTTCTGGGAGACACTTTCCCTGGGATTGAAAAAGGCAAAGGGGAAAAAACCAAAGGCCTGGATCCGCACCCGCTCCACCAGCCAGCAGAGGATAAGGGACATGACCAGGGTCAAAGGATAGACCTTAAAAAAGGCGGACAGGGCATAGACCAGGGAAGCAAGAAAAAACCGCCTCACCAACCGAGTCATGGCCGGTTTGGCCTGGGTATAATACAAAATTATGGTGCCACCGGTGCACAGATTAAACAAAAAGATATGCAGGCGTTCAAAACTATAATTCTCTGCGGGGAAATAGATGTGTACAAATCCAAAAATCAATGCCGTGATCATGAGAAAGGAAAACAGCAGTTTTAATCTGACAGCCATGGTTGTATCCGTTTATTTTTTCCGACGGCCCAGCATATCCCTCAACGCCGGGGTCAGATGGTTATGGTAAAAGGTAAAACCGGATTCCATCAATTTATCCGGGATTACCCGAGCACTGGTCAAAAGGGTTTCTTCACCCATACGTCCCCAGAGCATGCGGGCCACAAAGGCCGGGATCACAATGGGGGCCGGTCGATTCAACACCCGGCCCAGACTTTGGGTAAATTCTCTATTGGTCACCGGATGGGGGGCGGTCAGGTTCACCGGCCCTTCAATGCCGGGATGGTTCAAAATATGGAGGATACTGCCAAGGGTATCATCCATGCTGATCCAACTCACATACTGCCTACCGTGGGACAATTGGGCCCCACATGCGAGCTGGAATGGGAGCAACATTCGTTCCAGGGCACCGCCGGCCGGGGTTACCACCACTCCGATGCGGAGTTGAACCGTTCGAATGCCAGCCTGCCCGGCTGCATGGGATGCCTTTTCCCAGCCATGACACACTTCTGAGATAAAAGAGTCTCCAGCCATATCTGTCTCAGTGAGACAGGTATCTCCCCCTTCTCCATAAAACCCAATGGCCGATGAAGAGATAAAGGCCTTCGGGGGATGGGCCAGCTTTGTCATTTTTTCCACCAAAAGGGCAGTGGTTTTCACCCGGGAATCAATGATCTTTTTTTTCTGGGCCCTTGTCCATTTTCCCCGGGAGATGTCCACGCCGTTCAGATTGATAATCGCATCCAGGGGGGATAGGGATTCCAGATCCAGTTCGCCTTGGTACGGATCCCAGAAAACTTCGTCATCGGCCAATTCCCCACGGGTGCGGACCAGGCGAAGCACCTCGTGCCCACAGGTTCTCAGGAAGGGAACCAGGATGGAACCAATGGTGCCCGAAGCCCCGGAAACCAATATCCGTTTGGGTTCTCCACGGTCGGCATAACGCTCCAGATCCATCTTTAAAACCCGGTGGCGATAGGCAAACATCCGCTCCAATTCCCGTTTCGCATGGGAATAAAAGGGGAGGCTGAAAACGCCCATGGGCAATTTAAATTTAATTTGATCTTCCATGATGGAACCATCCGGGCCGTCGGGATAGAAGCGATGGCTGTGTTCCCACAGGGCAAAGGGACCTTTGAGTTGACGATCCCGGAAAAGGACATTGGGTTCGTGGTCGGTGTGTTCGGCCTCCCAGCGGCAGGGAAAGCCCATGACCTTCATATCAAATGCCACCTTCACTCCCTTGTCGATTCCCCGGCCCTGCCGTGAAACCAATTTCAGGGGAGCCCAGGGTGGGGTCAACCGTTGAATGGCGCCCTCCCTGGCGTGCCAGGCAAACATTTTCTCAACCGGAACATTAATGTGTGAACGGTGGGTAAACAGGTGCGGTTCCATGGGTCCTCATCGGCAAATGATTCATTGATTTTACGCACCTTATATTATAATAATAGCCCCTAAGTATAAACCTTTAATTATCATTATGTTGTTGTGATAATCAGGCATGCTCTTTGCAGTATTCCTAATCGACTCATTGGTGAGTTAATTGTGAAATAAACTCTTTTTTTACGTATGGAGGATTGATTATGGATAAGTGGGAATGCCCTTGCGGATATATTTACGACCCCGAAGAAGGCGATTACGAAAATGGAGTAGAACCAGGTACAGCCTGGGAAGATCTTCCCGAAGAATGGGTCTGTCCCCTCTGCGGTGCCGCCCAGGAAGATTTTGAAAAATACGATTAATAACGTTGGAGGCAAACATACATGTATAGACCCATTGAAATTGCAGATGGGATTTACTCCGTAGGTTGCCGGGACTGGGATATCCGTGATTTTCACGGATATTCCGTCTATGAAGGTACCACCTACAATGCATTTCTGGTGCGTGGGGAAAAGAACATCCTCATTGATACGGTAAAGGCCAATTTTGGAGACGAACTGCTCTCCAATATCAGCCGGATCATGGACCCCAAGGACATTGACGTGGTCATCAGCAACCACACGGAGATGGACCATTCCGGCGCCATCCCCAAATTGATGCACATCATTGGAAAGGATAAACCCATCTATTGTTCCAAGATGGGGGCCAGAAACCTGCGATCTCACTTCAACCGGGATTATAATTTCCAGGTGGTGGGCAGCGGCGATAAACTGACCATCGGAAACAAAACCTTCTCATTCCTTGAAACAAGAATGCTCC
>JAKSBM010000602.1 GCA_022361135.1 Desulfobacterales bacterium
TCATGTATGCGGACGAAAGAATCATTAGAAAAGCAGGTAAGACTGCTGGAAAAGACTAATAAGCGGGAATAAAGATTATGGGAAATACATCACCAAGGCTCGTATCAAGGCTTAAACGTAAAAAACGTATCAGAAAGAATATCTTCGGTACTCAGGAACGTCCTAGAATGAGCGTATTTAGAAGTGCAAAGCACATCTACGCCCAGATCATTGACGACGTTAAAGGAGTCACCCTTGTCTCTGCTTCCACCCTTGACCCTGAATACAAAGAAAATCCGGTTGAGGGCAAAAAGCAGGATATTGCAAAAGCGGTTGGAACCCTGGTTGGTAAACGAGCGCTGGACAAAGGTATTGAACAAGTGGTTCTGGACCGTAACGGTTTCCTGTACCACGGACGTATCAAAGCGCTGTCGGATGGGGCTCGCGAAGCCGGTCTGAAATTCTAATTAAGGAGGAACACCCTTGGCAAGACAACAACAACAAATGGAAGACAACGGATTAATCGATAAGGTCGTCAGGATCAATCGTGTTGCTAAAGTTGTAAAAGGCGGTCGGAATTTCAGCTTCTCAGCCCTCGTCGTTGTTGGCGATGGTGAAGGCAGCGTGGGATACGGACTGGGCAAGGCAACCGAGGTTCCCGAGGCCATTAAAAAAGGTTTGGAAAAAGCCAAACGTAATATGGTCAAAATCTCCCTGTTGAACGGAACGGTTCCCTTTGAGGTCGTCGGACGTGCAGGTGCTGGTCGCGTTATGCTGAAACCGGCTTCCCCCGGTACCGGCCTCATCGCCGGTGGCGGTATCCGCGCGGTCCTTGAAGCTGCCGGCGTCACCGACATTCTGACCAAATGTATCGGAACCCACAACACTCAGAACATCGTCAGGGCTACCATGGCCGGTCTCCAATCCTTGTGCACCAAGGAAGAGGTCGCTAAAAAACGGGGTCTGAGACCTGAAGATATTTAAGAGAGGTTCTAACAATGGCTGATAAATTAAGAATCACCCAGATAAAAAGCACCATTGGACGCCCCGCGAAACACGGACGTATTGTTCGTTCCCTGGGCATCAAAAGAATGCATCAAACAGTTGAACATAAAAATGACCCCGTCATTCTCGGGCAAATTAAGAAAGTTTCACATCTGTTGAAAGTAGAGGAGGCCTAACATGCAGCTTCACGATCTGGCACCTGCTCCTGGTAGCAGAAAAAATCGTAAGAGAGTCGGCAGAGGCCCCGGTTCCGGGATGGGAAAGACTTCTACCCGAGGTCACAAGGGCCTGAAACAGCGTTCCGGCGGATCCGTTCGTCCCGGTTTTGAAGGCGGCCAGATGCCCATCTACCGGCGCTTGCCCAAACGCGGTTTTAAAAATATTTTTAAGACCAACAATGCTGTACTTAACGTCAAGGATCTGGAACGTTTTGAAGACGGATCCGTTATCGATATCGATATGCTTCGTGACGCCGGCCTGGTAAAAGGCAAAGTAGACGGCGTTAAAATCCTGGCCACGGGCGAACTGAACAAAAAGTTCTCCTTTAAAGGTGTTTTGGTTTCCAAAGCAGCCCAGGAAAAAATTGAAGCCGCTGGCGGCAGCATAGAATAATTGATACGCGAAGTGATGTAAGGATATAATAGATGATCGAAAACAGCTATCAGAATCTGTTGAAACTCCCTGAGCTGAAACGGAAGATATTCGTTACACTGGCCCTGCTCTTCGTATACCGCATTGGTGTACACGTGCCGACCCCCGGCATTGACGGAGCAGCTTTGGCATCCTTTTTTGCCTCTGCATCCGGAACCCTTTTCTCCATGTTTAACATGTTCTCCGGAGGGGCTTTGGAGCGGCTTTCCATCTTTGCGCTGGGAATTATGCCGTACATCAGCGCATCTATTATCCTTGAGTTGATGACTGTGGTCGTCCCGCACCTTGAGCAATTGAA
>JAKSBM010000344.1 GCA_022361135.1 Desulfobacterales bacterium
GATGTTCATGGAATCCCCCGGATTCAGACGAACCTCCCGGCCGTCCTCAAAACTCAAAATCCCGCTTCCGGCCAGCACCACCACCCATTCGTCTTCGGCCTGGTCGTACCAGCCCCGGTCCGGCGAGGTGTGGCCCTTGGAAAGGATGCGTTCGATGCGAACCGCCTTTGTCTTCAACAGCTCCTCAAACACTTCATTTTCCAAATTTTCAGGTATGGCTGAAAAGAGATTATTCATGGGGTTCTCCCATTTGAATCCATGGAATGGGGGGCAACGATCCCCAAGGTATCCGGCACGGCCATATCCATCAGGATTTTTCCGGATTGGATGAACTGCCCGTCAACAGGCTGAAATCCCGGGTTTCCACCATGCCCATGGCCAGTTTCCCAATGACCCGCACCGGGGCCAGGGGATTTTTCTTCTGGGCCAAAAGTTCTTCATTGAGCGCTTCCCGGGTCTTCGGGG
Organism: Desulfobacterales bacterium; assembly: GCA_022361135.1. Next base: position 466 of record JAKSBM010000344.1, read on the forward strand.
GAGCTGCTTGACCGGAACGGGGAACCAGGGAAAGGGCCCCTTTTTTACAGGCGGCAACACAATGCCCGCAACCGATGCAGCGCAGGGGATCCACAACCGGGGCCGGGCGTTCTTTTTTCTCCTTTGACACCGGCAGGGTCAGGGCATGGGCACCGCACTTTTCCACACATTTGCCGCAGCCCACACAACGGGCATCATCCAGCCGGACGGTGAATCCACTCTCCCAAAAGTCCAGGGGTTTGGGCAGGCCGTGCTGGAGGCTTAACATGGAGCAGCAACAACCGCAGCAGGAACAGAGGAACTCTATTTTTTGGGCATTGGAAGGTTGGAGAACCAACCCTTCCTCCTGGTTTTGAATGATGATTTCCATGGCCTGGGATCGGGAAATCTCCCGGCCCAGTTCCATCTTCACCAGGGTCTGGGCAATGGCGCCCATGGCCATGCAGGTCTCCTCCCGTTGGGTCTGCTTGCAGGGTTCTCCCTGCATCCCCTTTTTCCTGCGACAGATGCAGGGGAGGACCACAAAGGGGGCTTCCGCGTTTTCCAATAATTTAAAGACATGGTCGTGGTCGGCCAGGGGGAGGTTCGGGGTGATGCTCTTATTGATGGGAATGGTCCGCATCTGGGATCGGGATGAAGATAAAAATGAAATCCCGAACCGCTTCTGGGAGGTATAGTCCTTGAATTCGTGGAGCAGCCCCGGTGTGAGCCGATCCACCTGGAGTTCGTACATGCCAACGATCAAGGGGGCATTGGCATAATACTCCTGTCCCCCTTCCCGGCGGAACTCCAATCCCCCTTTTTTCACCATGGCCGAAAGGTGGTCTGCCAATTCCTCCCCGGAGGAGACCAGATGGGAGGCCCGGGCAAGGATATCCTCCAGGCCGATGGGTTCATGGCCGAGGCAGGTGGCAATGTCGGCCTCAATGGGGGTGAAGATATGGGCCAGCAGCCGGAGTTCAGCCCCGTTTCCCGAAGGGGGAAACCCAATGGGGAGACCATGTAAATGCTGCTGTAACCGTCGATAGGCCGGATGTTCCGATGGATGGGATGGATTCTTTTTCATGGATTTGTGATATGCGATTTCCGCTTTGGTGTCAAACGGGAATGGGGCTTGCCAGCTCCCCTCCCCTTTGATAGAGAAAGAGAATCCATCCATCAAAGGAGGTCCACCATGGAAGAGACCATTGCATTTTGCGGATTAGACTGCAGTCAATGTCCCAGCTTTCTGGCCACCCGGGCCGACGATGACAAGGCCCGGAACCAGGTTTCCAAGTGGCTGGCAAGAACCTACGACATCCATATCCCGCCCCGGGAAATCAATTGCGACGGCTGCCAGGATAAAAACGGCAGACGCCTCTCCTATTGCGCCCAATGTAAGGTGCGGGCCTGCGCCGTGGCAAAGGAGTTCTCCACCTGTGCCCAATGTCCGGACCAGCCCTGTGCCGATCTAAAAACCTTCCATGCCTTTTCTCCAGAGGCGGAAAAGGCCTTCAACCGACTGGTGAAGACCATTCCCACCTAAGGGGTTCCCCCCCGGGACCCATTACGGGACCCGGCCCCTTGGCAGGGGGCCGGGCCGAATCATGGGAAGTAGGACCTAGGCCGTCTTACGGTCCTCCACATATTGGATCAATGCGGCTTCAATTTCCGGATCAATGGCCGGCTTTTCATAGGTGGCCAAACGCTGGCCCACCTTGTCCGCGGCCACGGCATCAATGGATTGTTTACCTTCACGAACCCAAGTCTCGCAATTTTTCCGTGCCATGAGGTCGGGAATGAAGAATTCAGACCGGCAGAGCTGGAATGTCTTGGGATGGGTGAGGTATTGGCCGCCGATTCCCACTTCTTTGATCATGGGCAGGTCAA
>JAKSBM010000563.1 GCA_022361135.1 Desulfobacterales bacterium
CACCATAATTTTTACAACTTTCTCTTTGCTTCCTCCGGCCTGGGCGGCATGAGTGGTGCCCAGCCCAAGGCAGCCAAGATTGCCTGCGCCGTTTCCATCACCGCTGAAGTGGATTACTCCAGAGTTGAAACCCGCATCTCCCAGGGCTGGGTGGACATTGCCTCCGACGATTTGGAAGTTGTATGCCAGAAGGCTGTGGAAGCCGTTGAAGCCAAGGCCAACACCTCCATTGCCTACCACGGCAACGTGATTGACCTGATTGAGTACATGATTGAAAAGGACATCAAGGTCGACATGCTCTACGACCAGACCTCCTGCCATGTTGTTTATGACGGCGGTTACTGCCCCGCAGGCATCACCTTTGAAGAACGCACCGAGCTTCTGGCCAACGACCGGGATAAGTTCAAAGCCCTGGTGGACGAAAGCCTGAAAAAGCACTACGAAGCCATCAAGACCATCTCCGACAAGGGCACCTACTTCTTTGACTACGGCAATGCCTTCCTCAAGGCCGTATTTGATGCCGGCGTCACCGAAGTCGTCAAAAACGGTGTGGATGCCAAGGACGGATTTGTCTATCCCTCCTACTTCGAAGACATCATGGGACCCATCTTCGACTATGGATACGGCCCCTTCAGATGGGTCTGCCTCTCCCAGAACCCCGAAGATCTGGACAAGACCGATGCCGCGGCCATGGCCTGCATCGATCCGGACAGACGCCCCTACGACCGGGACAACTACATCTGGATCCGGGACGCCAAAAAGAACGCCCTGGTTGTGGGCTCCCAGGCCCGTATCCTCTACCAGGATGCCCAGGGCCGGGTGAACATCGCCCTGCGGTTCAATGAAATGGTCAGAAACGGTGAAGTCTCCGGTCCCATCATGCTGGGCCGCGACCATCACGATCCCGGAGGAACCGACTCCCCCTTCCGTGAAACCGCCAACGTCAAAGACGGCTCCAATGTCTGCGCCGACATGGCCACCCATTGCTTTGCTGGCAATGCAGCCCGCGGTATGACCATGATCGCCCTGCACAACGGCGGCGGCACCGGTATCGGTAAAGCCATAAACGGTGGATTTGGTCTGGTTCTGGACGGTTCCGAACAAGTAGATGAAATCATCAAATCCGGCATGCTCTGGGACGTCATGGGTGGGGTTGCCCGCCGTAACTGGGCTGGTAATCCCAATGCCCGGGAAGTGGCCATCGACTACAACAAGGAAAACCCCAACGGGGACCAGATCACCGTTCCCCATCTGGCCGATGAGGATCTGATCGAAAAGCTTCTCAAGTAGTATCTTTATGAAGTAAAAGCGCCAATGGGCCGTGCGGGTGAACTCACCTGCACGGCCCATTTGTTTTTCCTTGTTTTATTCCTTGGGAATAAAACGAAAGTTTATTTCCTCTTATCCCTTCATCCCCGTCTTCACATCTGTTGAAGTCCCTCTCTTTTTTAAAACACCAGCCAAATTAGAATAAAGCTGATTATTAAATCATTGAGTCTGAACCCGGGTCGGGGTGGGGACTTCAAGGCCGTTGCAAGGCAA
>JAKSBM010000664.1 GCA_022361135.1 Desulfobacterales bacterium
ACCTTTGAAATCATCACCGAACCGGCGGACTTCGAAGCCGTAAAGGAAGCGGTGGACGGGGCTGAAAGTGCCTGTGAAATGGCGGAAATCAGCATGATTCCCCAGAACACCACCGAAGTGGAAGGCAAGGAAGCCGAGCAGATGATCCGTTTCATGGAAGCCCTGGATGATTGCGACGACATCCAGAAATTCTACACCAATGCGGACATCCCCGACGAAGCATTTGAGAATATGTAAGCATCAGATGGCCCTGGGCCTTCTGTGACGTCATAAAAAACGGCGGCTGGATCAAATCCAGCCGCCGTTTTGCGTTTTAGGCGTATTGTTCCGGTGATTCCGGATCATTTCATGGCGATCATTTTTTGTACCGCCCCCAGGGCTTTGATCCGGGTTTCTTCGGGCACGGAGACCTGGCCCTCCAGGGTTTCCAGGCTGTGGCAGATCTGTTCCGGGCGGATGCGCTTCATGTCGGCACAGATGGTGTTTTTCGAGGCCGGATGGAATGTTTTGCCCGGGTTGGCCAGGGCAATGGGATGGAGGATACCCACCTCCGTGCCCAGGATGAATTCTTTGGCCGGGCTTTCCTGGGCGTATTGAATCATGCCCGAGGTGGACTTGATGGCATGGGCCAGCTCCAGGATTTCCATGGGGCATTCGGGATGGGCCACGAATTCCGCTTGGGGGTGGGCGGCCTTGGCCGCCTTGACTTCCTCCGGGGTGAGGTCGTTGTGGAAGGGGCAATGGCCTTCCCAGAGGTGGATTTTTTTCTCCGTGTGGGCGGCGGCGTACCGGGCCAGGTTCCGGTCCGGGGTCATGAGGACTTCGGGGGCATCCAAGCCGTTGACCACCTTGACCACATTGGCCGATGTGCAGCAAACATCGGAGACGGCCTTGACTGCGGCCGAGGAATTCACATAGGTGATCACCGGGATATTTCCCAGCTCCCGTTTCCGCTGGACCAGGGCTTCCGGGGTGACCATGTCGGCCATGGGGCAGCCTGCGTCGGGGTTGGGGAGAAGCACGGTTTTGTCCGGGGAGAGGATGGCGGCGGTTTCGGCCATGAAGTGGACCCCGCAGAAGACAATGATATCCGCCGATGTTTGTGATGCCTTGATGCTTAACTCCAGGGAATCTCCGCAAAGATCTGCCAGATCCTGGATTTCGGCGGGCTGGTAGTTGTGTGCCAGGATGATGGCGTTCTTCTCCTCTGCCAGGGCTTTGATGCGTGCTTTCATGGGGCGTCCTTTATTCTTCCATGTCAATGATGCTGACCCCGTCGGGAATTTTAAAGCTGAAAAAGGGGTCAGGCAGGGGTTGAAACAGGATGTTGCTGAATTCGAACCGGGTGGTGTCCCCGTGGATGTTCCGGGTGGTCACCTGCTGGATCTGGTGGGAGGGGGTGAGAACCCGGATGCGGATGGATTCCAGCTCCGATGCCGGGGTTTCGGTATCTTCCCCTGGGACGACCAGGGGGGTGAGGATGAGTTCGGCCCAATCCGGGGTGACCTGGTCCAGGGCAATGGTGTAATGGCTCTTGAGTTTGCCCAGGTCCGAAAGAAAGGCGCCGCCGGCCCCATTCTGGAAAAAGGGTCGGGCATCCCCCCGCATGACCTGGTTGTCCTCGGGGCGATAGATCCAGAGTTCCCGGCCATTGGTGATGATTTCATGGCGTTCCGGGCTCAGGTAGCGCCATTTCATTTTCCGGGGATGGGAAAACCAGGCCCGGCCCGAGGCCAGCTCGTTCATGTCCAGGGCGGCCAGGGTGGAGGCCTGGACGAAATCGGCACTGAAACTTTTTCCCCCGTATCGGGCTTCAATGCCCGATAGAATGGTGGTTTTAACGGCTTCCCGATCCGGGGTTGAAGCCAGGGCGGGGAAGGCCAGGCAAAGAACCAAGTAAAGGGCCAAGGTCAGGGGAAGAATCCAGGTGCGGCACCTGGGCAGGGGATGGGTCATGTTTACCTCAATAATTTATTCATATCCTTGCGGGAATCTTCGGCATAGAGTCGTCTGAGTTTGGGTTTTTCGATTTTTCCGGTGGGATTCCGGGGTACATCGCCGAAGTAGATTTTTTTCAATTGTTTGTACCGGGGCAGGGCCTTCTGGAACTCCAGGATGTCGGCCTCGCAGATGATGGTGTCCGGTTTGACGCTGATGATGCCCGTGGGCAATTCCCCCAGCCGTTGGTCGGGGACGCCGATGACGGCAATGTCCTTGATCTTGTTGTGCTGGAGGAAGAAGTTTTCAATTTCGTTGGGAAAGATGTTTTCCCCCCCGTAAATGATCATGTCCTTTTTCCGGTCCACCAGCCAGATGAAGTCGTCCATGTCGTACCGGGCCATGTCTCCGGTGTGGAGCCAGCCGTCCCTGATGGTGTCTGCGGTGGCCTCGGGGTTTTTATAGTATTCTTTCATCATGCCCGGCCCCCGAATGATGAGCTCCCCGGTTTCATTGCCAAAGAGATCGTTGCCCAGCTTGTCCACGATGCGGGCTTCCCAGCCGTGGCCGGGTTTGCCGATGGGGCCGATGCGATCCCGGTTTTCCAGTCCCAGGTGGACGCATCCCGGGCCGGCGGATTCGGTGAGGCCGTAATTGGTGTCGTAGGCCTGGTCCGGGAAATAGGTCCGCCACCGCTTGATCATGGCCGGGGGAACGGGTTGGGCCCCGGAGTGCATGAGTCGCCATTGGGAGAGGCTGTGCTGGTCCATGTCAATGTCCCCACTGTCAAAGGCGATGAGCAGATCATGGATCCAGGGGACCAGAAGCCAGACAATGGTGCATTTTTCCCGGGAAATGGCTTCCACGATCCATTGGGGTTTGATGCCGTTGAGCAGGACGCATTTGCCCCCGACCTTGAAGCTGCCCATCCAATGCATTTTGGCCCCGGTGTGGTAAAGGGGGGGGATGCAGAGGAATACATCTTCATGGCATTGGGCGTGGTGGGCGTTTTCCGTTTCACAGGCATGGGCCAGGGCCTTGTGGGACAGGCGGACGGCCTTGGGGGTGCCGGTGGTGCCCGAGGTGAAATAGAGGGCGGCGTCGTCTTCCAGGTTGAGTTCCGTCGTGGGGGGGGCACTGGTGTGGCCGGTGGTGAAGTCTTCCATGGAAACGGCCCAGGCCGGACAATTTTCCACAGGACCGGTGAAAATATAGGTTTCCACATGGCGGTCCAGGTCGTCCTTCACCGATTCCATGCGGTGGATAAATTCTTCTCCGAAGATAAAGGCCTTGGCTTCGGCGGTTTCGGTGCAGAGGCTTATTTTTTCAGCCTCAAAGCGGAAGTTCAGGGGCACGGCCCAGGCACCGGTGTAGAGGATACCGAAGTAGATGGGCAGCCAGTCCAGGCTGTTGGTCATGAGTTGGACCACCTTGTCGGACTTGGAAATGCCCTGTGCTTCCAGGGCGTTGGCCAGGGTGCAGGCCTGCTGGTAAAATTGAGACCAGGTGATTTCCTGGCGGATGTTCTTGGCGGGGATTCGTTCGACGAGGGCGATTTTGTCCCCGTAGGTTTCAGCATTTTGAGCAAGTATTTCAGTAATTAACATGTGACGTCTCTCAACCCTCTGTATTAAAAAAAAATCCTGCCGGGCCAATATAGACCACGGCAGGATTATATTCAACTGGTTTTTAAGACGGTTTTACTTGTCTTTTTTCACCTCTTCAAAGTCGGCGTCAACCACGTCATCGTCGTCCTGGGGAGCGGCTCCGGCCGCACCTGCGTTGGGATCTGCGCCTTCGGGACCACCGGCCTGGTTGGCCTGCTGGTACATGACTTCGGCCAGTTTGTGGGAGGCCTGGGTCAGGGCTTCGATCTTGGACTTGATTTCTTCCAGATCATTGGAGTCCTTGGAGGCTTTCAGGGCTTCGGCGGCGGCTTCGATGTTCTTCTTGGTCTCTTCGTCCACCTTGTCCCCGTGTTCCTTCAGGGTCTTTTCGGTCTGGTCCACCAGGGCTTCGGCCTGGTTCTTGGCATCCACCAATTCCCGCTTTTTCTTGTCTTCCTCGGCGTGGAGTTCGGCATCCTTTACCATCTTTTCGATTTCATCATCGGAAAGGCCGGAGGCGGCGGTAATCTGGATGGACTGTTCCTTGCCCGTGGCTTTGTCCTTGGCGGATACGTGGACGATGCCGTTGGCGTCGATGTCAAAGGAGACTTCGATCTGGGGCACACCACGGGGGGCCGGCGGAATGTCGGACAGCTCGAACTGGCCCAGGGTTTTGTTGTCCGCGGACATTTCCCGTTCGCCCTGGAGGACGTGGATGGAAACCGCAGGCTGGTTGTCGGCGGCCGTGGAGAATACCTGGCTCTTTTTGGTGGGGATGGTGGTGTTCTTGTCGATGAGCTTGGTCATGACGCCACCCAGGGTTTCAATGCCCAGGGAAAGGGGGGTTACGTCCAGGAGCAGAACGTCGTTGACGTCGCCCTGGAGAACACCGGCCTGGACGGCAGCGCCCATGGCAACAACCTCATCGGGGTTCACTCCCTTGTGGGGTTTTTTGCCGAAGATTTTTTCAACCCGTTCCTGGACGGCGGGCATACGGGTCATGCCGCCCACCAGAACCACCTCGTCCACGCCGCCGGCGCTGAGGCCCGCTTCTTTCAGGGCGGTGACGCAGGGTTTTTCCAGGTTGTTCAGCAGATCGGCAACCAGGGATTCCAGTTTGGCCCGGGTCAATTTCATGTCCAGATGTTTGGGGCCGGAGGCGTCTGCGGTGATGAAGGGCAGGTTGATGGCGGCTTCCATGGCGGTGGAGAGTTCCATCTTTGCCTTTTCTGCAGCTTCCTTCAGGCGCTGGAGGGCCATTTTATCGGTCCGCAGATCAATGCCCTGTTCCTTTTTGAATTCGTCGGCCAGATGGTCGATGATTCTCAGGTCAAAGTCTTCCCCGCCCAGGTGGGTGTCACCGGAGGTGGATTTTACTTCAAAAACCCCGTCGCCGATTTCCAGTACGGAAACGTCAAAGGTACCCCCGCCCAGGTCAAATACGGCGATTTTTTCTTCGCCCTTTTTATCCAGACCATAGGCCAGGGAGGCGGCGGTGGGTTCGTTGATGATACGTTTGACTTCCAGGCCTGCAATTTTGCCGGCATCCTTGGTGGCCTGGCGCTGGCTGTCGTTGAAGTAGGCGGGAACCGTGATCACGGCTTCGGTGACGGGCTCTCCCAGGTAGTCTTCGGCAGTCTTTTTAATGTTGGCCAGAATAAAGGATGAGATTTCGGCCGGGCTGTGCTGTTTGCCCCGCAGGTTGATACAGGTGTCGCCGTTGCTGGCACCTTCGATGATGTACGGAAGTATGGGGATGTCATCCTGAACTTCCTTGGAGCTGAAGGGCCTACCAATGAGACGCTTCACACCAAATACCGTGTTTTCGGGGTTGGTGACGGCCTGACGTTTGGCAGTCTGACCAACGATTCTTTCACCGCTTTCGGACAGGGCGATGATGGACGGTGTGGTCCGGCCGCCTTCGGCATTGGTGATGATTTTGGCTTCTCCGCCGGTTTCCATGACGGCAACGCAAGAGTTGGTGGTTCCCAGGTCGATTCCTATGATTTTACCCATAATGTTCCCTCCAAGATATCTTTATTTTTCTTCTGAGTTTTCAGTTTCGTTTTCTGCTTTTTTTGACACTACAACCATGGCCGGGCGGATCAGACGGTCATGGAGAAGGTATCCTTTCTGGAGTACATTCGTGACCGTGTTCTCAGGAAATTCGTTTGTTGCTTCCTGGGTGACTGCCTGATGAAAGTTCGGGTCGAAGGGTTGGTGTTCTGCATCAATGACCGTGACATTAAAGCTGGAGAAAATGTTAAGCATTTCCTTGTGGGTCAGTTTGACGCCTTCCAGAAGGTTGGCCTGATCCCCGTTTTCTTCAGCTGCGTCAACGGCACGCTCAATATTATCGATGGCGGAAAGAAATTTTTTGAAAACCGCTTCATTGGCAAATTTTCTGAAGTCGGCAAGTTCCTTTTCTTTCCGCTTTTTATAATTCTCAAATTCTGCAGAAAGCCTTAGGACTTTTTCTTTTTGTTCAGTGAGCTCCTCTGCAAGCTTTTGGGCTTCGTCTTTTTCTTCAACGGCCTCTTCTTCGGAAGTATTTTGATCCTTTGATTCCTGTGCCTCTTCGGTGGGAGAATCCTCTTTCTTCTTCTTATCCTGTTTGGCGTTGCGTTTTAGTACCAATTTTTTCTCCTGCTCAAAATATTCCTAGCGTAATTAAGAATTTTCGGTGTCCGTACAAATTATGGCAGAAAGTTAAGTCTGTTTAAAAGCATGTCAAGACATAAAAAGGGGGATGGGGGAATGAAAAAAGAATGGAGACCGACCGGCAGCCGGGAGTATGGAGATTTGCATGACCGGGATCGATCCACGACACAGAAGAAATCACTTATCGCTGCTTCCTTCCGGACCTGACGAGGTTCGTGGCCTTCTGTTACGAGGCGACCGATCAGAAAAATCCGTCCCGGCGTGCCAGCCGGAACATTCTTTATAGAGGCTTTTGTTTTTTTTTTCAAGGCCAATGTGTCCACCTTTTTTCACCGGGGATGGTCTAAATTGTATTTGATCAAAAAAATAATTTGGGATAAAATTATCCCTATCAATCGGTATCGTGTCTAAAATTGCTGTTCTGCATCGGTTTTAACCCTTTGGACAGCCAAATCTGAATCCTTAAAAATCCCAAATTATAGAATGCAGGAGAACGAGATGAGTGAGATAGTGAATACGGGCGATCAGACCATTATTACACCGGGAATTGATGTGGTTGCATCCATGGCAGAGGGATTTAAGCAGGAGTTGCTTACGGCCATCAACAGCTCCCAGGGGGAAGTGATCCTGGATTTGAAGGGGGTCGAAATGGTCGACTCCGTTGGGATCGGTGTTATCATCGCCTCCCATAATACCCTGATCCAGGCCGGCCGAACCCTGAAAGTGATCAATGTGGTCAAGGATGTGTTTGGACTGTTTTCGGCCATGCGTTTGAATAAGCGCTTTGTTGTGGAACCGGTGGGATAACATGGGGAGGATGGTCGGAATATCTATCCTATGCATGGGCCTCTCCCTTTTGCTCGCGGGATGCGAAGGGGAGGGGACAAGCTACTCCGGCTTTACTGGAATGGTGGCGGAACGCCGTGATGCACGGCGTTCCATGTCCAAAAAAAATGCCCAGAAAAAGGGCAAGGCCGAGGGGGAAGCTGTCAAAGAGCGGAAGGCGTCCACCCCCTCAAAGGGATCCAATGTCATTGTTCGCGAACGCATGGTGAACATTGTGGACGCATCTTCGGAAGATCACCTGGGGAAGGGGATCGCCTATCTTAATAAATCCGGTCGGATTGTTCGATTAAAAGTCCTGAAGAAATAAAATAGTTTAGAGTTGAATTTTCTTGCGCTGGGATCCCTGGGGCAGGTCGTCAAAGAAGTCGTGCAGGGTGGGGTGCTGGTCCTTTTTTTCCGTCTCGGCTTCCGTTTGTTCAATATCCTCTTCCTGGGGCGGTTCAACGGTGCGGGCCTCCAACTCTTTTTTCAGGCCGACAATTTCCCCTTCCAGCTTGGCAATGGTCTGGTTGGCCTTGTACAATTTTTCAACGGAGTCTTCCCGGATGACCTCCAGCTCCTGGATGGCTTTCTTTTTGGTGTCCAGCTTGTGGCGAAATCCTTCGGCCACCCGGCGGGCTTCAACCTTGCCGTCCCGTTTTACGGATTTGGTCAGGGAATGGATCATGAATATGTTTAACAATTCGCCGGTAAGCCCGATGATGGTGACGTAGATAAGACCGTCTCCTTGGAGATAATAAAGGATAACGACGATTAATATGGTTGTGAAAAATACCATGGTTAATGTTTGTCCTAAAAATTATTGGGAAAGATATTGAAACGATCTGATGTGTCTATCATAGTGGAATGACAGGGAATTGACAAATTGTTTTTGGATAACAGGGGATTGCAGGCGAGGATGGGGCCCCGGTGGAATGGGCGGCAGGCTCCCAGGGAGAGGCGGTCCAAATAAAAAAAGGGTTTTGACCCATGGCCAAACCCTTGACTGTGATGGTCGGGGCGGAGAGATTCGAACTCCCGACATCCTGCTCCCAAAGCAGGCGCGCTACCAGGCTGCGCTACGCCCCGTCCAATAAACACAAAACGTACATTTATCATTTGTCGCTTTTTATTGCAAGATGTTTGTTGGACCACAACCTGGGAGGGCATTGCGGCAACGGCTGCCGGGACGGCGGTGAAACTGCGGATGTGGAAGGGGCGGAATAAGGGGTTGTATATATTGGTATAACACCAACGGCTTCCCCGGGGGTGAAACCGGGGCTAACCCCATAGAATCAGGCGGGTTTCACGGGTAATTTCTTGACACCCATAGGGAATAAGGTTATTTTAATAAAATTTGTTAAAAATCAATATGCCGCCATGGGAAACGCAGAAACCATGGGCATGATTTTCGTTTTTTGGAATTGTTTTAAGTAAATGGTTCAATCATATTTTTTAAGATAAATTAAACAGGACGGTAAGATGCAGGTAAAAATCGAAGACAAAAGCAGTGTGAAAAAAGTACTCTCTTTTGAAGTTCCGAAGGAAGCGGTCGCAAAGGAACTCAACAAGGCCTACAATGAACTTAAGAAAAAGGCTGACATCAAAGGCTTTAGAAAGGGCAAAGTCCCCAGAAAGGTCCTTGAGAATCGTTTTGCCGAAGATGTTCATGCCGATGTTGCACCCAGACTGATCCAGAATGCTTTTGTTGAAGCCATTCAGGAACACGATCTGGACATCGTTGGCGGCCCCCAGGTTGATCCGCCGGAGCTGAATCCTGAAGCCGATTACAGCTTTGACATTACCGTGGAGGTAAAGCCCGTACTGGACAATGTTGAATTTGAAGGGATTGAGCTGTCCAAGACTGCCTATGAGGTTTCCGAAACCGAAATCGACAGCCAGATCCACATGATCCAGAAGACCATGGCCAAAAAGGAAACCGTCACCGAAGAGCGTCCTGTGAAGGAAGACGATTTTGTCCTGATCGATTATGAAGGATTCCTGGACGGTGAAGCCTATGACAAGACCCCCAAGGTTGAAAATTTTGTCATGGGAATCGGCCAGGGCTCCCTGCCCAAGGAATTTTCCGAAAAGCTGACCGGCGTTATCCCGGTACAGGAACTGGAAATCGAAGTGGTTTATGACGAAAACTACTGGGATGAGAACCTCAAGGGCAAAACCATCGTTTATAAGGTGACCCTGAAGGAAATCCAGGAAGAAATTCTGCCGGAAGTCAATGACGACCTGGTTAAGGGCCTGGGCAAATTCGAAAGCCTGGAAGAGGTGAAGACCTCCATCCGCGAAAACCTGGAAAAGGGATATGAACAGCGGATCAAGCATGAAATGAGTGAACAGGTTTTCCAGCATCTGCTTGAAAAAATTGAGTTCGAAGTTCCCGAAGCACTGATCGAAGGTGAACTCAACGGCATCACCGCAGAAGCTGAGCAGGCCTATGCCGCCAACAACACCACCCTGGAAGATGCCGGCCTGAGCAAGGAATCCATCCGCACCCAGTACCGTGATGTGGCCGAAAAACAGGCCCGTCGTCACCTGCTCCTGGACAAGGTGATTTCCCAGGAAAAACTGGAACTCACCGACGAAGAACTGGACGCCAGCTTCGAGGAAATGGCCCAGGGCATGAACGCTTCCGTGGATGCCATCAAGAATTATTTCAAGATGGATCCCAAACAATTGGAATACTACAAACATACTCAGCTTGAAAAAAAGGCAATTGACCTTATAATAGAAAAAGGTCAGGTCACCGAAGTTTCTCCTGAAGAAGCCGCATCCGAAGCGGAGAAATCCGAAGCTTCAGAGGAATAATCCAAGCCTGATCATTTCAAATGTCCGAACCCGACATGGAAAATGAAAATTAGATTACAAAGGAGTTGAATCGTGCCATTAATTCCAATGGTTGTTGAACAGAGCAACAGGGGTGAGCGTGCCTATGATATTTATTCCCGTCTGCTGAAGGACCGGATTATTTTCCTAGGCTCTGCCATTGATAATGAAATTGCCAACCTCATCGTCGCCCAGATGTTGTTTCTGGAATCCGAAGATCCGGAGAAGGATATTAGTTTTTATATCAATTCTCCCGGGGGCGTTGTGACTGCGGGAATGGCCATCTACGATACCATGCAGTACATCAAGCCGGACGTGGCCACCGTGTGTATTGGTCAGGCCGCCAGCATGGGCGCCCTGCTCCTGGCTGCCGGTGCCAAGGACAAACGGTATGCCCTTCCCAACTCCAGAATCATGATCCACCAGCCCCTGGGCGGCGCCCAGGGCCAGGCCTCGGATATCGAGATCCA
>JAKSBM010000800.1 GCA_022361135.1 Desulfobacterales bacterium
AGATAATTAAGGGAGATTAATAATGGCATTTATTTCTACTGGTTATAATCCAGACAAACCGATGGAAAACAGAATTACTGACATCGGCCCCAGAGACTATAACGAATTCTACCCTGAGGTTATCAAAAACAACCAGGGCAAATGGTCTCATCATGAAATCCTGGAACCCGGCGTACTGGTACACGTTGGCGAGTCCGGAGACGAATGTTACACCGTAAGAGTCGGCGGCGCCCGTCTGATGTCTACTTCTCTGATCAACGAGATTTGCGACATTGCTGATCAGTACTGCGACGGCTTCGTACGTTTCACCACCCGTAACAACATCGAGTTCATGGTTGACTCCAAGGACAAGGTTGAGCCCCTGAAGAACGATCTGGCTGCCAGAAAGTTCAACGGCGGTTCCTTCAAGTTCCCCATCGGCGGCACCGGTGCCGGCGTTACCAACATCGTTCACACCCAGGGCTGGGCACACTGCCATACGCCTGCAACTGACGCGTCCGGTACGGTTAAGGCTGCCATGGACGTTCTGTTCGACGACTTCCAGAACATGAGACTGCCTGCCCAGCTGCGCGTTTCCATGGCTTGCTGTCTGAACATGTGTGGTGCCGTACATTGTTCTGATATCGCCATCTTGGGATATCACAGAAAACCGCCGATGTTGGACCACGAATACCTGGATAAGGTATGCGAAATCCCCTTGGCCGTTTCTGCCTGCCCCACCGCAGCCATCAAACCGTCCAAGCAGACCCTGGCCAATGGTACAGAAGTTAAGTCCGTAGCCGTTAAAAACGAAAGATGCATGTATTGTGGTAACTGCTACACCATGTGCCCCTCCATGCCCTTGGCCGACACCGAAGGTGACGGTATCGTTCTGATGGCCGGTGGTAAGGTTTCCAACAGAATTTCCGATCCGAAATTCTCCAAGGTTGTTGTGGCCTTCCTGCCCAACGAAATGCCCCGTTGGCAGTCCATGACCGACACCATCCAGAAAATGGTTAACGCCTACTCCAATGGTGCCAATAAATACGAACGTCTGGGTGACTGGGCCGAAAGAATCGGATGGGAAAAATTCTTTGAAGTATGTGAACTGCCGTTCACCCACCATCTGATTGATGACTTCCGTCAGCAGGCTTACATGAGCTGGCGTCAGTCCACTCAGTTCAAATTCTAATCAGGCTGTCTGATTAACTATTTGAGCCCTATTAGTTAAATATGTGGAAAGCCGGAGCACATCTGTGGTCCGGCTCTCCCATTTCCGAAAGGAGAAAAACATGAGCGAACTTCTTGATAACAAAGAAGCAGCACAGAAAGTTGTTGTGGATTGGTTGACCAAAAAGTCTAAGAATAAAACCAAATTCTACATCAAAGATTTTTACAAGCTCTTTCCCGATGATAAGCCCAGAATGATCAAGAAAGTCATCAATAAGATGGTTGAAGAAGAAGTCCTTGAATTCTGGTCTTCTGGATCCACCACCATGTACGGTCTGAAGGGTATGGGCATCCAGCACTCTTCCGAAGGCGAAGAATAAGATATAAGATGTTAAGCGATCATGCAGTACAGTAGGAATAAAATACCGGGAGTTGTGGTGGCCGGACTCAGGGGCGGTTCGGGTAAAACAATAATATCCTTAGGGATAACTGCTGCATGGAAGCACCAGAATATTCGGGTTTCTCCATTCAAAAAGGGACCGGACTATATCGACGCCGGCTGGCTGTCAAAGGCCGCCGGCCGCCCCTGCTACAACCTGGATACCTATTTGTGTACCCAGGAAACCGTTCAGAATTCCTATGACCTCCATTCCCAGGAGTCAAGTCTGGCTGTGGTGGAAGGCAACCGGGGACTTTATGACGGTCTGGACATTGACGGTTCCACCTCCACGGCGGAACTGGCCAAACTCCTGAACCTGCCCATCCTCCTTGTGCTGGACTGCACCAAGTCCACCCGCACCATGGCGGCCATCCTCATGGGCTGCATCCATTTTGATCCCAGCATTAAAATCGGTGGTGTCATCCTCAATCGGGTGGCGGGCAAACGCCATGAAAAAAAGGTGAGGGATAATATCCGTCACTTTTGCAAGGTGCCTATTTTTGGGGTGGTTCCCAAGCTCAAGGCCAAGGATTTTCCCGAACGGCACATGGGATTGGTCACCTCAGAGGAGCACGGTTTTTCCGAGGATGCCATAGATGCAGCCCGGGTCATCGCTGAAAAATACATTGATCTGGACGGCCTTCGGGCCCATGTAATGGATTGGGAAAAGGAACATCCTCCCATCCGGGAAATGGCCGTGGCCAGTGAGCCCTGTCCGGCCTGCCCGGAGATGGAAGTCCCGGCACCCGTTGTCCCTTCACCGGGGGAAACGCCCCTGACCATCGGGATCATCCGGGATTCTGCCTTCCAATTTTATTATCCCGACAATATTGCGGCCCTGGAAAATCTGGGTGCTCGCATTGTTTATCTCAGTCCCTTGTCCCAGGATCGAATTCCCGAGGTCCATGCCATTTACATGGGGGGGGGATTCCCGGAAACCCATGCCCCGCAATTGGCTGCCAATCAAGCCTTTAGGGATAATCTTCAGGCCCTGGCCAAGAAGGGGTTGCCCATCTATGCGGAATGCGGGGGATTGATTTTCCTTGGGGAAAGTATCCAATTGGACGATACGGTTTACCCCATGTCCGGCATTCTTCCCATTAAATTCGGTCTTTCCAAACGTCCCCAGGGGCACGGATATACCGAGGTGGAAGTGGTTCAGGACAATCCTTTCTATAGGAAAGGGGAAATTCTGAGGGGACATGAATTCAGATATTCCCAGGTGTTGGACATCGATTACACCGACGAGACCATGGCCTTCCGCATGGAGCTTGGCAAGGGAATTTTGGAAAAAAAGGACGGGCTGTTTAAATACAATACCTTTGGGACCTATACCCATATCCATGCCCTGGGTTCCTCCTCCTGGGCCCCCTCCCTTGTGGCCAAGGCCGAGGCATTCCGCGCCGGCCAACTCTGAGCTTGGCAGACCGTTTAACACCCAATCGTCCAAAACCCGGTCGGTTGGCCCTTTGTGTTTGACAATCCCCAATTCAAATTGTATCTAAGCATCAATGTCAATGCATGGCGTTGGACGCTTAATGTCTAAGAGGTGATACCATCGACGTTTTAAAAACCATTCCCGAAATGACCGCATATGCCGATGCCCTTCGGCAGACTTCCCAGACCATGGCCTTTGTACCCACCATGGGATTCCTCCACCAGGGCCATCTTACCCTCATGGAAGAGGGGTTGAAAAAGGCCGATAAACTGGTGGTTTCCATTTTTGTGAATCCTGCACAGTTCGGTCCCAACGAAGACCTGGACACTTACCCCCGGGCCCTTGAAAGGGATTTGAAACTCTGTGAAGAGATGGGTGCCTCCGCCGTTTTCTGCCCCAATGCCGGGGACATGTATCCCGAAGGGTTTCAAACCTGGGTGGAATTGGAGAAATTGCCCCAGCATCTTTGCGGCCTTTCCCGGCCCGTATTTTTTAAGGGCATTGCCACGGTGGTGACCAAACTCTTTAACATTGTCAAGCCCCACGTGGCCCTGTTTGGGGAGAAGGATTTCCAGCAGTTGGCCCTGATTCGGCAGATGGTCAAGGATCTTTGCTTTGACATTGAAATTTGCGGGGTACCCATTGTCCGTGAGGCCGACGGTCTAGCCATGAGTTCACGGAATAAATACCTGACCGAGGCCGAGCGCCCTGAAGCCCTGCGTCTTTCACAATGTTTGACCATGGGACAGGAAATGGTGGAATTGGGAACCCTCCAGGCTTCCCGCATCCGGGATGCCGCCGTTACCTACCTGGAGGCCTGCCCCCTGATCACGGTGGATTATGTTTCCCTCTGCGATCCGGTGACCCTGGATGAGGTGGAGAACCTGGACGGAAACACCCTCATGGCCATTGCCGTGACCCTGGGCAAAACTCGACTCATTGACAACACCATCCTGATGCCCTGATCCCATGGATCCGACACCCTCCCATTTACCGGTTCGCGACGGCCTGGAAACGTTTCCCGCCATGGACTGGAAGGAGTTTGGTGCCGCATTGCTCAATGCCACCCCCAACGGGGTGGCTCTGTTTAATACCGGTTTTGGCGCGGTGATTTCCAACCACATCGCACGGGATCGGTTGGGGATCTATCCGGGCTCCCTCATGAAAACCACCTGCCCGGGCCTCTTGCCCCAAGCCCAAAAGGTCCTGGAACAGAATATTCTCTTCCAGGAAGTGAACATCAAAAAACGGGGCTATTCCTTTTCCACATTCATGTCTCCGGTGCACCATAAAACCCGGGCCATCGGAATCCTCTGCCTCTTTGAAGACATTACCGCCATGGAGCACATCACCAATCGATTGGCTTCCGTGGAAGAGCTGTCCATGGAATTGGACACCATCATTGAAAGTTCCAATGACGGTCTCTGGATCTGCGACGGAGACGGGGTGGTGCTGCGGATCAATCCCGCTTCGGAAGAGCTCACCGGAGTGAAGGCCCATGAGGTTCTGGGCAAGCCCATGCAATACCTGGTGGAAAAGAATTTCATTGATCAATCCGTTACCCTGAAAGTGCTCCATACCCGGAAAAAGGCCTCCATCATCCAGAAAACCGGCAATGGAAAACGGCTTTTCCTCACGGGAACCCCGGTCTTTGACACCCAGGGTCGGCTCTTCCGGGTGGTGGTCAACGAGCGGGATATCACCGAGATTTCCCAACTCCAGGAACGGCTGCGGGAAAATGCCGAGCTCAATGCCCAATACAAGCGGGATCTTTTGGAAAAGCAAATTGAGGAGAACGAATCCCGGAACATCATTGCCAAAAGTTCCAATTACCGACGTATTGTCCAGAAGGCGATTAAATTGGGGGAGGTGGATTCAACGGTTTTGGTCCTGGGGGAATCCGGCGTGGGCAAGGGGGTTTTGGCCGATCTCATCCACAAGTATTCCAACCGGGCCGACCACCCCATGATTCGAATTAATTGTGGCTCCATTCCGGATTCATTGGTTGAAAGTGAGCTCTTCGGTTATGCAAAGGGGGCTTTTACCGGGGCCCGGAACCAGGGAAAGCCCGGGAAGTTCGAACTGGCGGACAAGGGGATTATCTTTCTGGATGAAATTGCCGAACTTCCCCTGGCCAGCCAGGTAAAACTGCTGAAGTTTTTAGAAGACGGGGTGATCACCCGGGTGGGGGATACCAAAAACAAGCAGGTGGATGCCCGGATCATCGCCGCCACCAACCGGGATTTGAAGAAGATGATTGCAGATAAACGCTTTCGTTCCGACCTCTATTACCGGCTCAACGTCATTCCCCTGAAGGTTCCCCCCCTGAGGGAAAGACGGGATTGTCTGGTTCCCCTGGTGGATCATTATCTGGGGCAGTTTTCCACCAAGTATGAAAAGCCTAGGATCCGTTTGTCCAATGAAATCCTCGAAGCCCTCATGGCCTATCCCTATCCCGGCAATGTCCGGGAGATGATCAATATCTGCGAGCGCATGGTGGTCATGTCACAGGGGGGAGAAATCTCCTTTAAGGATTTGCCGGCCGGCGTCCAGGAGCATGGAGAGCAGGGGGATGGATTTTCCCTGGAGTTGTCCCAGGGGCGGACCCTCAAGGAAATGGTGGCCCGGCTGGAACAAAAGGTTTTGGGGGCGGCCCTCAGGGAGCACGGCACTCAGACCAAGGCAGCCCGGGCCCTGGGACTGAATCAGTCCACCATTGCCCGGAAAATTAAAAAATATGGAATCCAGTAAGTCTGAAATTCCATTTTCACCGTCCATAAATGGGGCTTTAATCGGTGGTGGGGATACGCCACCGGACCTTCTGCGGCCCAGTGGCGTACGCTGATCTATCTCACCATGGGAATTCCCTTTTCGTCCCATCCTCTAAGTTTGTAATAATCCTGGACCAGGTAGTCCAAATCCGTCCGTGAAATTCCTTTGTCATTTTCAAGATTTTCCCGGAACATGCGGTCGGGCAGAGTATCGTGGGCCTTGGTGAGGCCTTCCCTCAGGTTGAAAAGGCGGGTGGCATCTGTGACCCGGCCCGCCAGTTCGCTGAGTTGGCCTTGATCCAGTTTTAATCCCGTGGTCAGCTCCAGGAGGGTGGCCAGTTCTTCCCAGGGGTAGAAATCCCGGTAGAAGCGGCAGAGGATAAAGGTGTCGAAGAGGG
>JAKSBM010000247.1 GCA_022361135.1 Desulfobacterales bacterium
TCCTCCTGCTGAGTTGGCTGGCCGTGGCCCATATCCAGGTCCCGGCCGTGGCCGCCGCCTTCTGGGGGATCCAACCCGTGGTGGTGGCCGTGGTCATTGAAGCGGTGATCCGCATCGGGAAAAAGGCATTGACCCACGGCTTGCTCTACCCCATCGCCGGGGCCGCCTTTGGAGGTGTTTTCCTTTTTAAAATCCCCTTTCCCTATATCGTGGCCGGTGCAGCCCTGGCCGGATTGCTCCTACAACGCTCCTTTCCCGCCGTTTTCTGCAAGGGAAATTTTGATCCTGAATCCAAAGAATGCCCCATGGACGAAGACAGCCTGGGAAATGCGCGGAAAAAACCACCGGGCATCGCCCATTTTTTCAAGGTTTTCCTGGTCTGTGCCGGACTTTGGCTCCTGGTGGTCGGAACCCTTTTCCTGGTCTTCGGGCCGGAAAACAGCCTGGGCCAAATCGCCCTCTTTTTTACCAAGGCCGCATTTGTCACCTTTGGCGGGGCCTATGCCGTCCTTTCATACATTGCCCAGGTGGGGGTGGAAAACGGATGGCTCACGGCCCAGCAGATGCTCACGGGATTGGGCTTGGCCGAATCCACCCCCGGCCCCCTGATCATGGTCACCCAATTTGTGGGATTTGTGGGGGCCTGGACCCTTCCCGGGGAACTCTCTCCCCTGGCGGCGGGCATCATCGGTGCCCTGGTCACCACCTATGTCACCTTTTTACCCTGCTTTTTTTTTATCTTCGCCGGAGCCCCCTACATTGAAGCCATGGCAGGAAACCAAAAACTCCAGGCCGCCCTCACCGGGGTGACCGCTTCGGTGGTGGGGGTGATCCTGAACCTTTCCATCTGGTTCGGCCACAAGGTGCTTTTCCCTGAAAACATGGGATTTGATTTTTTTGCCCTGGGACTGGCCGGGATTTCCCTGGTCCTGCTCCAGAAATTCCATTTCCCCATCCAATACCTGGTTCCCCTGGGCGCCCTGGCCGGAATGGCCTGGAAACTATTATAAAAGATACGGAGTAACGAAATATGGCAAAGTCCATCACCATACAGGAATTGAAAAACATGATGAAACACAAACGGAAGCTTAAACTTCTGGATGTTAGAAGGAAGGGAGATTTCAGTGCAGCCCCCCAACGGATCCCTTCGGCAAAATGGGTGGATCCCGAAGAGGTGGAATCATGGATCTACACCCTCCCCATGGGGGATTTCACCGTGGCCTATTGCAAAAAAGGCGGTCCGGTGAGCCAGTCCGTGGTCAATCGCCTGGCCCGGGAAGGATTGGATGCAGTCTTCCTGGAAGGGGGAATCAAGGCGTGGAAGGACCAGCACGGCCCGGTGGATTCCTCAGAAGAATAGGAGTTCATCCCATCCCGCCGTGGGCAAGTTTGCGCCTGAACCCAAGCCCCGGATTTCCCCCTATAATTTAAAGGTCAACCAGGGAGTGGTCCGGCCTTCAATGGTGGAGGGATATTCTTTGACAAAACTACAACCCATTTTTTCATAAAATCCCCTGGCATTGGGATCCGCCAGGATATCCAACCCATCAATGCATAGGCCGCGACATTGGTCTGCGCAATGGTCAAAAAGCCGTCGCCCCAGACCGGTGCCGATGGCATGGGGCCGGATGAACATGTGATCCAGCCAGACCCCGGCGGGCAGGCGAATCCCTGAAATAAAGATATCCTCGGCCAGGGCCACCAGGGAATAATACCCTAAAATTTCCCCACCCTTTTCAAGGAGCCATACCTGATTCTTCCGGATATAATCCGGGGTAAGGGTGAGCTCCTTTTCCCAGATATCAAACCAGTCCCGGGGATACTTCCAATATGCCTTGGAGGCAAATGAAATTTCCGTAAGCACCCCAGCCTCTTCCATGCGCGCACGTCGAATCATGGCATATCCTTTGCGAAATAATGGGATCAGCCCCGGGAATACAGCCCGGGATGGATTTATTCTTTCTCCAAATCGGCCTTGTCCCCTATCCCTTTATTCAAAGGCATAAGGAACTGATCCACCTCATAGGGATAAATAAATTGTCCCTTTCTTCTCCAATGGGTCCTGCGCACCGCCTCCCCCTTGTCGATCATGCCCTTTTTCAAATACATTTTCCTGTGGGCGTGGCGGTAAAGGTAGTTGGCCAGCTCCTCGGCCCCGGCCTTGTCCAGTGCAAAGGCCACCAGCTCCGACGCCGGCAGGGGATAATAATGGACAACCTCCTGGGTCTGGCCCAGGCGGGAAACCTGGGCCACCTCGTATTGACGGATGTCATTCAGAATCCGCCCCTGGCGGGCAAAGATAAAATCGTCCAACTCATAGCCATTGTCCAGGGAGGGCAATTCGTCGGACAGGGCAGAGCCCTTGAACACCGGGATCACGTCAACACCCCAGTCCCGGCCCACCTTCCATTCCTCTTCGTAATCGTATTCCCCATGGGTTTTATAAAAATTGTCCATGGCCACCAGCCCGGCCAATTCCTTCCAGGAAAACTCGTACTTGAACCCGTCCTCAAAGGTATAGGCAAAGCGATTGAAAAGCTCCACATAATCGTAGTGGGCTTCCTGCTCCAGGGTGTTCACCCGATAAATCACACCCTTGGCAATTTTAAAATAGGGAAAAAGATCGGCCTTGAAAAAGAGATAAAGGCTGTGATTCCGATCCAGGACCAGATTCGTTCCCCGGGGGGGAATCTCCACGGGCCGGGGTTCCAGGGCGGACACCGGGCCCGCCCCAACGACGGTCATCACCAGGAGTATGGCCCCCAGTATCCAACCCAATAAATTCTTCTGCTTCATGTACTGCCTACGCGCCCTCCCATTCAATGGGGGGCAATGTCTGGGCGGCGACGGCCACCCGATTGTTCAAAGATTTGGCTGCCCGGGCCAGTTTGATGGATTTCAAGCCCATGGGCAGATGGATAAACAAGGGAAATATGGCCCAGGCAAAAACAAGGGAGGCAAAGATAAAGGCCCCCCCGGCAAACATGGCCACCCCCACGCCGGGAATCTCATATTGCCCCATGATCCGACGGGTTTCATTCAAATAGGCATAGCCCACGAATTTCCCGGTTTCCGGACAGGCTTCCCCCTTGACCACCACCCGATCTCCGGGCCGGATGACCCAGGGGGTGGAAACCGTGAGTTCAACGATCTGTTTCTTCCCGCCCCTGCCTTCAAGCTCAAAGAGTACGGAACTCCGACTGATGGATTTATACCACTTTACACGGCCGTCCAATGTCAGGGTGGGACCGTCTCCCTCTACCAGCAACTTCAATTGTTTCATTCTTACGCACTTTCATCTCCCATTTGCGCAGCAATATATCCATCCATCATCAAATGGGAAACATGGTGGAGGACACAAACCAACAGGGCCGTCCCGAATTCGGGAAAGCAGGTGAGCTGAAGCATGACAGCCAGGGGAAGCGTCTTCTGGGCCCCCATGAAAATCACGGACTCCCGCCGCCCCCGTCCCATGCCCAGGATCCGGGTTCCCCCAAAGGCTGCCCCCAAAAGGATCAGGTGGAAAGCCACCACCAGGGGCAAAATCCAAAGCAGGATGGAAGCCTGGGAAATCAACACTTCCCGGGCGCCGGAAAGGGACATGAAGACAATGCCCAGGACCATGGACTGGTTGAACATCCCCAGCTTTTTTTTCACCGGGGCCCCGATATTAAGAAGGTAGCGCTTCAACAAAAGACCGGCCACCAGGGGTACCAGCACCAGGAGAACCAGCTTGATGAAAATCCCCCATTGATCAATGGCAATGGCATGGGAAAATTCAATGCCGGAAACCAGGGCGGGCAACACCAGGGGGATGGTGAAAATGGCCACGCAATTGGACAAAATGGTCACAAACAATGCATGGGCCATGTTCCCACCGGCCTGGCCGGTCATGACCACCCCGGACGAAAGGGTGGTGGGCACCACCGAGACCAGAATCAAACCGATGACCACCCCGGGATCCAGGGGCAACCGGGTCAAAACCAGGGCCGCCAATGGGGCAACCAGGGCAATGCAGACCAGGGCAGCCAGGGTGGCCCGGATATCCCGGATCCCAGCCTGGATCTGATCCATCTCAATGATCATTCCCGAAGAAAGGAAAATAATAAAGATGGCAAAGGAGGAGCCCCCGTGGGCCTTTAAAAACATCCCCGCCTTTGCCAGGGTACCGGAGGCATCAAAAATCACCGAGGCGAACACGATAACCAAACCACAGAGAAACCACTGCTTTTTCAATTTTGCTGTCACGGCTTTAACTCTTCATTTTCAGGTTGCCCCATGCCGGTTCCGTCAAGCAGGGGGTGAAATGGACAAAACCACCCCGATATTGCCGCGGTGGTCATTGTATATTTCTAATGTTTCCAGTCCACAGAATCCGCCGGATTCATTATCATTATCCAGCCAACGGAGCAAGCCCCTTGTCCTGCATCCCACCCAACCGCCCTTGAAACACAAAGGGCCGGCTTTAACATTTCCAACAAAAACCACCCTGAATATTAGGCATTCAATTCCCGTCAATGGGACTTATAATAGACCATTCTGGATTTGTATTTGACTTAACACTATTTTTATCCTAAGCAATACCCCAATATTGTAGGTGCTCCTTGGGAGCTGAATAGGGAATCCTGTAAAAGTCAGGAACGGGCCCGCCGCTGTAATCGGGGACGACCACTGCACAAACCCACTGATGATGAATCGGGAAGGGGCAGTCATTAGGTAGATCCGAAAGTCAGAAGACCTGCCTGCAATAGGTACTGCCATTCTCGTGGACAAAGAAGGGCAGACAGATCCCCAAGGATAAAATCGGGAAATCCCGGATCGCCAGTTTTGCGGTCCGGTTTTTTTTTGCCCGCCGCAGAACCATCAACCGTCCATGACATTTTTCAAACATCTAAGGAGAAAAAATGAAACTAAAAGGATTGTTGTTTGGTGCGGCACTTTTGGCCGTATTCAGTATCACCCTGGGGGATATCCATGCCGCGGAAGGGGATCCCAAGGAGAACACGGCACAATTGGATGAAATGGTTATCACGGCCACACAAACCAAACATAAAATCAAAGAAAGCCCCTCCAACATTGCCCTGATCACGGCAAAGGACATCAAAGCCATGGATGCACGAAATATGGCGGATGTCATCCAGAAAATCCCAGGTGTATTCTACACCAACGCCTCCGGGCTTGAACCCAAGCTCTCCCTGCGGGGAACCCAGATCGGCATGAGCCCCGGTGCCCTGGTTCTGGTCAATGGTATTCCCATGGGCATGGGAAAATTCGGATACACGGATTATGAATCCATTCCCGTTGAAACCATTGACCGCATTGAAGTGGTGAAGGGTCCCCTTTCGTCCCTCTATGGAGGAAATTCAGCCCGGGGCGTCATCAACATCATTACCAAGCAGAGTACAGAATCCTTTGGATCCGAAATCAATCTCACCCGGGGAAGCCTGTCCGATACCCGGGCCTCGGCATTGGTCCACGGCAATAAAGATCAATTGGAATATTCCATCCACGCCAAACGAAAGGAAACAGATGGATACCGGGATGGCACCGGACTGGATAACACCTATGCCAGTGCGGATATCGGTTATTTCCTTTCCCCGGGAACCCGCCTCGGAGCCTACCTGAATCTAACCGACAAAGAACGTATTTTAGCCAAAAAACTCACCCAGGCCGAACGGGACGAAGATCCTCAACAGGCGAAGGATCTCAGTCTCACCGAGAACCTCGATCTGATTTCAGGGCTTAAGCTGGATATCCAGACCCCAACCTGGGACAGTGCCGGGACCCTTTACTATAAGTACCGGGACAAAACCTTTAATAATTATCTCAATGCCACATCCACCCCCTACGAAGAAACCCTGGCGGAAAACACCATTGGGCTGCGTCAAATCCTAACCCTGAAAACGCCCATTGGATCAAAATCAAACCAATTTTCACTGGGACTGGATTACGATCAATCCGACATGGACATCAACACCCTCAAAGGGGTTAAAAACCAACCCGACACACCCTATACCACGCCGGACCCTAAAAAATCGGGCAGCTTCGGCAGTAAAAAGTTAGGATTTTTTCTCCAGGACGAACTGGGCCTGACCCAATCCCTGACCCTGACCACCGGCCTAAGGTACGATTATTTTGAATTTGACAATCAAGCAGACCATGACTTTTCCCAGGGAGGAACCCTTCCCTATGATACACGCCCCCAATACGATCAATTAAATCCCCGACTGGCATTGAACTGGCAAGCAACCTCTGCCATGTCAATTTTCGGCAGCGCCAGTCGTTCCTACAGAGCGCCGTCCATCTACGATTATTATGCCAGTGGCAGTTATGCTGCAAAAAACAACTACACCCTGAAACCGGAAACATATACCCAATACGAAACCGGGATACGGTATCAGTTCAACCAGGCCCTCAATGCCGACCTGACCCTATACCACCTCATCATTGATGACATGCTGGATTCCGCGTACAACCAGGCCGGCGAATACCAGGGAAAGCAGAACATCAACCAGGCCACATTCCAGGGTTTGGAACTCTCCCTTTCCGGACGGCCATTTCCCCGGGTGACCTATACCGTTGCATATACGTTTACCGATGCTGAATATTCCGATTATTTCCTCAGCAAGTCCGGGGAGAATATCCAGGGCAACGATGTAACAAAAATCCCAAGGCACAGATTGAACATTGACCTCTCCATGGACGTTTTAAAAATAGATGCCGGAAAACTGACATGGAATCTGAACTTCATGGCCCAGGACCGTTATGCCATGGACAATGTAAATGATAATTATTACGGAGGTTATGGTCTTTTAAACAGCCTTCTGAGATGGGATGCAGGGTCGTACGACCTCTTTTTCTCCATCCAGAATATTCTGGATAAAGATTACGACGGATATGCGTCTGCCAGTTCCGGCAAAAGATACTACTACCCCGCCGCGGGTCGTACCCTGACCGCCGGCATTGCCCTTAAATTCTAACGCCCCGCCAGATACCAACGCCCATGGGAAATTCCCATGGGTGTTTCTTCATTTTCATTGGGGAACAAACCCCAAAAAATAACCGCCCAATTCCCATGGATTAAATCTATCGCTCTCCCAAATCCCAGAACAATCCGGTCATCAATTCCAACCCCTGGGACATGATGGCCGCGGAGACATGCTCGTTGGGAGCATGCTGGCAGCAGCCCCCAAAGGAATGGGGGACCCAGATGGTGGGCATGCCCAAAACATGGGAAAAGGCATCATTGGGCAGGGTGCCGCCCAGGTTGGGGAGAAAGGCAATGGATTGCCCCCCCTGTTCCCGGCTATCCAGGGTGGTTTCAAAGGAAGCGGTTGCAAATTTCACCCAGGGATTGTCCGGGTCCATGCGGGTGGCCCGTCCGTAATTGTTCTCCACTTCGGAAAGCTGGACGTCTGCAAATCCCCTCTGGTCCAGGTGTTCCCGAATGGCCGGCAAAAAGGTGGAAGGATCCATGTCTGCGGTGAAACGGATGTGACACCGGGCCCAGGCCCTGGGCGGAATGGCGTTAACGGGCTGGGCCGGATTTCCGCATTCAAAGGCCAGAACATCCAGGGTGTTCCAGCCATAGACCTTTTGGGCCGGGGTCAGACCGGGCTCTCCCCAATTGGGATCCATGGCAGGTCCCCCCTCACCGGTCACCTCAAGGGCATCAATGGCCCGGGCCACCGAGGACGGCAATTCCGGAGGACGCAGGGCATCCACCAGAATTTTCCCCTGGGCGTCCACCATGGAGGCAATGGCATGGGAAAGAATAATCCCCGCGTTGGCCAAAAGCCCGCCCCAATTCCCCGAATGGTGCCCCCCTTCCCGAAGTGCCAGGGAAAGGTCAAAATTAAAAACCGCCCGGCTCCCTCCAAAGATGGTGGGCACATGGGGTTCCATGCGGGGGCCGTCCGAGGCGATCAGCACGTCGGCGGAAAGGTATTCCCTTTCCTGTTCACAGATTTGATGGAGGCCGGGCGAGCCCGCCTCCTCACCCATTTCAATGAGAACCTTGAGGTTGAAGCCCAGTTTCCCCCGCACGGCCAGGACCGATTCCACGGCAGCCAGGTTCAGGCAATGCTGCCCCTTGTTGTCGGCGGCGCCCCGGCCGTACCAGATTTCCCAATTCCCATGGGAATGGGATTCATCCGTTGCCTGGGCCTGCCCACGCTTAAGGCATAGTGAATCCAACCCCGGTTTCCATTGGCCTTCCATCTGGGGAACGGTGTCCCCGTGGCCGTAGATAAGAACCGTGGGCCGGGAATGATCCTCCATGCGCTGCCCCATGAGGAAAGGGGCTGCCGGTTCCACGGGATTTTCCACCACCCGGGTTTCAAATCCCAAATCATTTTCCAGGTAAGGGGCGATGATTTTTTCAAGGTAGGCTGCCAGTTGGGGCCTGCGGTCCGGGGATCGACTCCCGGTGTCGCAGGCCACCCATTGGGCCAGGCGGTTGAAAAAGCCCTGGGAATCAAAAAATTCCCGGGCATGGGTAAGGGCGGTATTTCGATCCATGGACAAATGCTCCAGAAAGAAAAACCGAACCACCGTCAAATGGGTTGAATGGGTGGGGTGGAGACGGTGGCCCGGTTGATTGATTAATATTGTAGATTGCCTGGGCCATGAATTTCAGCCCGGGAATCAATGAACCATCCGGCCTAAAAATGATCCGGAAAATGGCAGGCCACCAATTTTCCATCCTTCACCCGGGCTTCCGGCGCCTCAACCCGGCATTGATCCTGGCATTTCACACACCGGGGATGGAAGGTGCAACCCGGTGGGGGATCAATGGGATTGGGGTATTCGATGCCCAGGTGAAGTTCAGGCAGCCCCAGATCGGGCTCGGGGGTGAGCACCGAAGCCAACAGGGCCTGGGTATAGGGATGGCTGGGGTTCTGGAACAAATCCGACGCCTTCCCCTCCTCCACAATCCGCCCCAGGTACATAACA
>JAKSBM010000669.1 GCA_022361135.1 Desulfobacterales bacterium
AATACGAACGCTATTTATAGAATTCAGCTCTCCAACACGGTTAACCATGGGATTTGCCGATCACACCCGGAGGATCAGGTGATGGCGGGGGGAGGGAGATGGAGCGGGCGTTAAGGACTCTGGCAGCTTTTGGAAGAATGGGCCGTGGTCCTTCGCAGCCGTTGCGACCGGGACGATCGCAAACCACCATGGCATCACCCGGCTGATTTTCACCGGATAAAAAACCATTCCCTTTCCGTGGAAAGCTCCGGGTCAAATCCATAGCCGTCAATGGCCTCTTCCTTCAATGCCAAGGGATCGGTGATCCCACGGCGGATGATGTGGCCGGCAAAGGCCCCCCGGGCCTGCTTGGCACGGACGGAAAGATTTTTCAACTTTTCCCCGGCCCGTTCCCGGAATTGGAGCTGGATCATCCGCCCCTTAAGGGTTTGGGGCTGGAGGATGGAGGCATACTCCTGGGAGGCCAGATTCAGCAGGGGTTCATCCGGGGCCAGCAACTGGTCAAAATAAAGATTGATCCGCTCCTGCCAGAAGGCCTTCATGCCTTGGCCATTGATTTTCAAAGGGGTGTTGAAATCCAGGCGATAGGGTTTCACCGCATCCAGGGGGGAGAGGATGCCGTAGAGGCCGGAAAAAATCCGCACATGGGCGGCGGCAACGGAAATTTCCTCCTGTGAAAGACTTGGGGCATCCAGGGTTTTAAAGGCTTCCCCCCGGAAGACAAAGAGGGCGGGACCGGCCTGGGCGTCGTCAAAGCCGTGGATCTGATCCCGGCTCTTCCGGATCAAGGCATCGCTGGCCTTGTACAGGACCTTGAGCCCATTGAAATCCAAGGTGGACAATTGCTGGATCAACTCCCGGGCGGCGGATTCAAAGGTCGGCCGGGGCATGGCCGCCCGGGAATGGGCCGGGGTCATGGTCTTGGTGGGGGATAAAATCAGTTTCATGGGGCCTCCTCAACTGGACTTGGGGTGAATATCATCTCTGTTTTAACACAGGGGGAAGGCCGGGCCAATGGCGGGTTATCCATCCCCTTCCGGAATCACTACAGCCCCCCGGGATCAAATTCCCAACATCCCCCGCTTTCGCCAGAGGGTGGTCCGGGAAATACCCAGCTCCCGGGCCGCCGCGGTCTGGTTTCCCCCGTGGCGGTCCAATGCGGCCACCAGGGCTTGCTTTTCGGTTTCCTCCTTCAGGGAGCGGATGGAAGCCCGGCCCACGGGCAGGGTCAAGGGCGATTCCCCACCCCCCTGGACCGCCTCGGGCAGGGCATGGGGTTCCAGGGTCCGGTCCCGGCTCATGACCATGGCGTGTTCCACCGCATTCTGGAGTTCCCGGATGTTCCCGGGCCATGGATACCGGCAAAGCAGCCGCCTGGCAGGCGGAGAAATGCTGGAGGGACCGGTGCCGTCGGACCGGTTGCGGATGAATTGTTCGGCCAGCTTGATGATGTCCTCGGGCCGCTCCCGCAAGGGGGGAATATGGATGGGGATGACTGAAATCCGATAGTATAAATCCAGGCGGAACCGTCCGGAATCGGCCTCGGCCTTGAGATCGTGGTGGGTGGCGCAGATGAGACGCAGGTCCACGGGGTGGAATTGATCCTGGCCCACGGGCCGGACCTCCCTGTCCTGGAGGGCCCTGAGCAGCTTCACCTGGAGCCGCTTTTCCATGTCCCCGATTTCATCCAGGAAAAGGGTCCCCCCCTGGGCTTCCCGGAAGAGGCCGGGGCGGTCGGATACCGCTCCGGTGAAGGCCCCCTTCACATGGCCGAAGAGTTCCGATTCCAGAAGGTCCCCGGGCAGGGCCCCGCAGTTCACCGCCACAAAGGGATGATTCCGCCGTCGCCCCTGGTCATGGATGGCCCGGGCCGCCATTTCCTTTCCCACTCCGGTTTCACCGGTGATGAGCACCGGGGTCTCCACTTCGGCACACCGCTGGATGGCATAGAAAACCGCCTCCATGGCCCGGCCCGTCCCCACCATCCGTTCATGGAGGCGGCGTTGTTCCATCTCCCGCCGCACCCGGGACAATTCCCTCTCCTTGGCCTCCAGACTCCGCTGGATACTGATATCCGACAACAGAATATTATAGGAGACCAGGCACCCTTGGGAGTCCCGATTCATGGTGAGTAAAAAACGCACCGGCAAATCGGCCTTGTCCTTTAATCCACGGAGCTCCAGGTCAAATTGATGGGATGCCTGGTCCGATTCGGCCAGGGCCGCCTTGATCCGGTCCGCCTCCTGTTCATGGACCAGGGAAAGCATATCCCGACCCAGCAGGCTAGTCCGCCGGGCCCCGGTGAGGGAAAGGGCATTGGCATTCACATCCAAAAGCCGGAAACGGGGATCCACCAGCCAATAACTGATGTTCAATTGATCCAGCAGGGATTTCATTTCCAGATAATCCGGTCGGGGTACGGGGTGCTGCGCCATGGGAGCCTCCTGAATTCACAGTTCAATAATGAAACAGCCGTTGCAACAGGGTTACGCAAATGAAACCATATGCCAGTCCCGGCTTTGGGTCAAGGATGAAGAAAGGGAACAAATAAAAGTGAAATCATTGTCCATTCCAGTCCCTTGGGGCTTTTTCCGCTCCGTCGGCATGCTTCCTGCTGCTTCAATGCAAATACCGACAATCCATTCATCTCCAAAGGAGGCCCCATGGATACCATTTGCCGCGACCTGGATCAGGAACACGAAGCCCTGGAAAGCATCCTGGCTCCCCTGTCCGAATCGGACTGGAACCGGCCCACCCCCTTTGACGGCTGGACCATCAAGGAGCAGGTCTACCACCTCCACTATTTTGACCGGGCCGCCCGGCTTTCGGCCACCGATGCCGGGGGTTTCCAGACCCATCTCACGGAGCTCATGGCCATGGGTACGGACTTTGACAAAATCCACCAGACCATCAATGCCCGGGGCAACGCCCTCACCGGCGCAGCCCTTTTAAAACAATGGCGCAGGGAGGGAAAGGAGCTCATTGGGGCATACGGCCGCCTCTCACCCAAGGACCGCCTGCCCTGGTATTCCGCCCCCATGGGGGCCCGGTCCTCGGCCACGGCCCGGCTCATGGAAACCTGGGCCCACGGCCTGGACATCCTGGACACCCTGGGCATTTCCCCCGGCCCCAGCCCCCGGTTGAAACACATTGCCCACCTGGGCGTATCCACCTTTGCCTGGAGCTTTAAGGTCCGCGGTCTGACCCCGCCGGAATCCCAGGTCTTTGTTGATCTCCAGGGACCGGATGGGAAACCATGGAGCTGGGGGCCGGAATCTGCCGACACCCGGGTCAGCGGCCCGGCCATGGATTTCTGCCGGGTGGTGACCCAACGCCGCCATCCCCGGGACACGGACTTAATTATCACGGGCCAGGCCGCCCGGGACTGGATGGAAAATGCCCAGGCCTTTGCCGGGCCGCCGGAAGAGGGGCCCAAACCGGGTCAACGCTAACCCCACAAGGAGAGACCATGAACTATTTTTCAAAGGAACAGGAGCGAACACGCAAGGCGGTCAGGGAAGTGGTCACCAAGGAGATCCTTCCCCACATCCAGGACTGGGAGGAGGCCGAAGAATTCCCCAAATCCCTTTATTCCATCTTCGGGGAATTGGGATTCCTGGGGCTGGGATACCCGGAATCCGTGGGGGGCAGCGGGGGGGATATTTTTGACATGGTCCTCATGACCGAAGAGCTCATGCGGGCGGGTTCGGGCGGCCTCACCGCCGGGCTCTGCTCCCTCTCCATCGGCCTGCCCCCCATCGTCAAAAAGGGGAGCCCGGAACAGATTGAAGAATTTGTAAAACCCGTCTTTGACGGAAAACGCATTGCCGCCCTGGGCATCACCGAACCGGGCTGCGGGTCCGATGTGGCCTCGCTAACCACCACGGCGGAACGCCGGGGGGATCACTATATTGTCAACGGCAGCAAAACCTTCATCACCAGCGGGGTGCGGGCGGATCAGCTCACCACGGCGGTGCGCACCGGCGGTCCCGGAGCCAAGGGCATCAGTTTCCTGGTCATTGAGACCGATACCCCGGGCTACAGCGTGGGTAAAAAGCTAAAAAAAATGGGATGGTGGGCATCGGACACGGCGGAAATCTATTTTGACAATTGCAGGGTGCCGGCGGCCAACCTCATCGGTGAAGAGAACAAGGGCTTTTACACCATCATGGAAAACTTCCAGACCGAACGGCTATTCCTTTCGGTCATGGCCAATGAAACCGCCCGGCTGGCACTGGAAGAAGCCCTGGCCTATACCAAGGAACGCTCCGCATTTGGCCGGACCCTGAAGGAATTCCAGGTCACCCGTCACAAATTGGTGGACATGGCCACCCTGGTGGAGGTGAGCCGGGAATACACCTATGCCGTGGCCGCCCGGATGAATGGGGGGGAAAACCAGCTCAAGGAAATCTCCATGGCCAAAAACTTTGCCTGCGATGCCGCCGACAAGGTCACCCATGCCGCGGTCCAGCTGTTGGGCGGCTATGGATACATGCGGGAAAGCCGGGTGGAACGGCTTTACAGGGACAGCCGAATCCTCTCCATCGGCGGGGGAACCACCGAAATCATGAAGGAAATTATTTCGGGATTATTATAGACATTTGAACTGGGATTTCCCCGATGGATCCCGATTCCCGGGTTGGGCCGGGCATTGCGGAATGGGGAATCCAAATGAAAAAGGGAGGGGACTTTCCCCTCCCTTTTGTCATCAAGGGCCCATTGCAGGCCCCCGAAGCCCGGCCTCGTGGTTTGGTTTTTGTTAGGATTACGGGGACAGGCGAGTCTTTTTATTTGGAAAAGAACTGGTCCAGCAACGGGGCCAGTTTCTTCCGGGAAATGCCCAGGTTGGCCTGGCCGTGGAAGGAAATCTTGCCTTCCAGGCAGGGTTTCAGGCCCGTGGGCATTTCAACGGGGCTCAATTCCAGACCCTGTTCCTGGAGGAAGGCCAGCACGGCGTCGTGGCGGTCTGCATCCTTGCAGTAGATGGCCAAATCCCGGTTGAATTCGGGTGTGGTATAGGCGTTCATGGAAAAGAGCACATCCAGGTTCCGACGCTGGGTCCAGGATTCAAATCCCGGGGCAACGGTGCCGTCCTTTTCACCCCATTGGGACAGGGGCAGCAGGGCAGAGGCAATGCCGCAATTGGTGTCGCCGAACTGGAATTCTTTGTAGTCCTTGCGCAGAAGGTCCATGGTGGAAAGACCATCGGTGTCGAACTTGGCCGCCTGGACCGCCTTGAAGTATTCCCCCTGGTCCGTGGCAACCATGTCCGCCAGCAGGGCGGCAACATCGGCATCCTTGGGGGTGACCCGGCCGGCTTCGGGGTCCAGATTTACGGTGTCCAGGAGAATGGTGCCGTAAAGGAGGGTGGCAATGGTCTCGTCCAAAAGCTCGGGGGCCAGTGCCTTGAACTCTTCCCCCACCAGGGAAGCGGTGGAGCCCACGGGCTCGATGACCTTTTTAAAGGCCTGGGCATAGAGATCTTCGTCGGCATGGTGGTCCAGGATCATGGAAACCTTGTCCCCATAGGCCTGGAACCGGGCAGCCAACTTATTGTGGTCCACCAGCACCAGCTCGGCGGTGTTTTCCATGAGGAGTTCGAAGTCCACATCGTCCAGGAAAATCAGGGCATTGGTATCAATGCCGGCCCGGCGGAAAACATACACCGCTTCGGTGCGCAGCTTGAAATCGGCCCGGGGGATGGGAAGCAGGGGGACAACGTTCTTATCCGTTTCAATGGCATTGAGCAGGTAAGCATAGGTTACGGCAGAAGCCATGGAATCCAGGTCGGCGGCTTCATTACCCATGACCAGACGATGGATGGGTTTATATTTGAGATCGGTTCTGGCCTCAACAAGAAAGGCATTGATGGCAGATGTCATAAGGGTCTCCTGATTCAAGACTAGGTTCCTTTTTAAAATAATCCGAACACGCCGTTGGGGGTGTATCCGAGGAATCGATAATAGGTTTCGCCCATGAGGACCACCACAATCCAGCCGATGAAGAGCATGGTCACACCAAATTTGAAGGTATCTGTCAAACTATATTGGTCCGTTGCATAAAGCAACAGGGCAGGTTTCGAGTTAAAGGGCAGGGCATAAACATGCTCGATGAGCATGGCCACGGGCAGTGCCAAGGCCATGGGAGAGAAGCCGAAGGAGTTGGCCACCCCAATGGCAATGGGGACAAAAATCATGGTCCGCATGGTCTTGGACTGAAAAATCAATGCGGAAAAAAGCATCCCCCCGGTGAGGAGGACATAAAATACCCAGAAGGGGGTGGAGGGGGTTAATCCCAGGGCGGAAACCCCCGCGTTGACGGCCAGGGAGGGAAGATCGGTCATCTTCAGTCCCGCCCCCAGGGTATAGGCACCGGCGGAAAACATGAGCAGATGCCAGGGGATGTCCACCTCGCTCCAGTTCACCACGCCCATGCCCGGGAAAAGGGCAACGATGGCTCCCACAAAGGCCACGGCCGTGGGGCTGACCCCATGGTATTTATCCGTGGCCCACAGGGCCAGAATGGTGACAAAGATGAGGACGGATTTGATCTCCAACAGGGAAATTTTCCCCATCTTGGCCAATTCCTTTTTCAGGGTTTCCATGCCCCCGGCCACCTGGGGCAACCGCTCTTCCGGCTTCAGGGGGAAGAAGATCCGGGTCCCCACAAACCAGCCCACAAAGAGCATGGTAAAGGAAACCGGGAAGGCCACGATGAGCCAGTCCTGGAAAAAGATATCCGCGCCCACGGCCCCGGCGATGATGGAGGCGGCCAAAAGATTGGCCCCGGAACCGGTGACGTAACAACCGGCGGAGAGGTTGATGCACAACAGGTTCTGGAGGACAATGTTCCGGCCGAAGTTATTCCGGTTCTTTCCGCCCGTGGCCCCGTAAACCGCAGCCACCACCATGAAGATGGGCATGAGGATGGCTGCCTTGGCCGTGGTGGCGGAAATAAAGGCGGACATGATCACATTGATGAAGATAAAGCTAAGGAAGATGGAAGTAGCGTTCTTTCCGTACTTGATGATGAACCAGAGGGCGAATCGCTTGGCCACTCCTGTTTTCACCAACATGGAGGCCAGGATAAAGGAGAGGATATTCAGCCACATGATCTTGTGGCCCAGCTGGGCATAGGCCAGCTTTTCCGGCAGAACACCGGTGAGTACCATGGTGATGATGAGGATCAATGAAGTCAGATAGTTGGGAATGGCTTCGGTGATCCAGAGGACAACCGCCCCCACAAAAACGGCCAGCATGGCAATGGCGGACCGGGAAAATGCCGCCGCCCCCAGGGCATCGTATTGTTTTTTGGCCGCAGCCGACAGCCGGGCCGGGTCCACATTTTCCAGGAAGGGGATGGGCAGAAACCAGAGTATGAGTGCGAACAGGCCCACGGCCAGGGGAAAACCAGCATATCCCAGCCAAGCTTCCACCTTGCTTTTTTCACGGACGGGCAACCGGTCCATCCGGTAGTTGTCCATATCAAACAGATTCTTTTCTGTTTCCATATTCTTATCCTTAAACACTTGAGTTCATCTCATGTCCATTCGATTTTCGTGGCTTTTATACCGGGCCTTATAATAAATGGTCAAATTCGAATCCGCTATGGGGGGGATAAGCCCTCCTTATGATAAGGAAATGCTATGGGTTTCATAAGCAGACCTTGTTGGACTTCACACTCCGGGCGTAATAAAAAGCGTGCGACCATGGCATGGTATATAAGCCTGCCAATTTACAGATTAATTTATTACGAAGGATTGTGAGGATGAAGAACGCAAAGAAACTTTTGGCCATTGCCCTGATGGCCCTCTGGCTTCCCGCAGGAGCCGCAATGGCGGAAACCTCTGCCGACGACAAAGCCCTGGGAAAAACCGCAGTTGACCTGGACGCAAAAATTAAGAAAAGTTACCTGACCTTTGTCACCGAAGATGGTCAGTTTGAATACAAGATCGACGGCCGGATCATGCTGGACACCGGTATCGTGAAAAACGACAAGGACGCCAACCAACTCAACGAAGACACCCAGTTCCGCCGGGTCCGTCTGGGAATTAAAGCCAAGATGTTCCAGGACTGGCGGGGTGAGTTCGACCTGGATTTCGCTGAAAATGAAGTGGACATCAAGGACATGTGGATGTCCTATGAAGGCTTTGAAAACACCTCCATTAAAATTGGTAACCACAAACCCGCCTTCAGCCTGAACGAAGTCACCACCTCCCGCTGGGGCACCTTCATGGAAGCCTCCTCCGTGGCCGATTCCTTCTCCCCCGGCCGTCACATCGGTCTCTCCGCCACCAACTATGGTAAATTCGGTATCAACTACTTTGCCTCCGCCACCATCTTCGGCGACGAAGTGGGTGAAGACCACGTGGACGACGACGACAAGGACAACTACACCGGTGCTTCTTCCACCGGCCTGGCTGCCCGCTTCGTTGCCCAGCCCTACATTTCCGACAACGGTGACACCGTCATTGCCTTTGGTGCCAACTACCTGCGCCAGCAGCCCGATTCCGAAGCCGAAGACAAGGTTGACTTTGACGCCCGCCCCGAAGCCCGCTTCCTGGATTACAAATTCCAGGACACCAAGAAGATCAAAAACACCGACCACTGGGATGTATACGGCGCAGAACTGGCCGGTAAATACAAAAGACTCTCCTGGCAGGCCGAATACATGATCAACAAGGTCTCCGTATCCGACGACACCGTTGCTCCTGAATTTGACGGCTGGTATGCCTATGTATCTTACTTCCTCACCGACGACCAGCGCCCCTGGGATGCCAAGGATGCTGAATTTGCCGGCATTGTTCCCAATGGCAAATACGGTGCATGGGAAGTGGCCCTGCGTTACTCCAACCTGGACCTGAACGATTTCGACCGCTGGGGCGACGACCTGGACGACAACGGTGGTGAATCCGATTCCTGGACCCTGGCCCTGAACTGGTACATCAACAACAACTTCATGGTTAAGGCCAACTACATCCACACCAAATACGACAAGTATGCCAATGGTGGTGGAGACCTGGAAGGCGGCGACACCCTGGACACCGTGGGCATGCGCTTCCAATTCCTGTTCTAATTCAATGTAAAAGACCCGTTTGCATTGGGTAGCCTCAAAAACAAAACGGCCGGGAAGCATCTGCTTCCCGGCCGTTTTTGTCTGGATTGAAGACACCGCTTCCCCACCCGCGGAAAAACGGCCGGGACCCGTGCCCCAAAGGGGGGCTAACGGGCCGGTAATTCCAGCTCCAGATGCTCGGCCAGGGTAAAGACACCCGGCAGCATGGAAAGGAATGTTTTTGCTGCAATGGAGAGCTTCCGCCCCTTGTGCCGGAGGAGGTAAAAAGTGGATTCCTCGTCAAAGCCGTCCAGGTTCACCGGGACCAGGTGACCGGTTTCGATTTCCCGCTGGACCGCACTTTCCGGGATCACGGAGATGCCAAACCCCTCTTCCACCACCCGCTTTACGGTTTCCACATTTTCCAGCTCAATGAACTTGATCTGGGGCTTGTCCCCGGCCGTGGAACGGGCCAGCCAATTCCGGACAAATTGCCGGGTCTGGGTGCCCTGCTCCCGTGAAATAAAGGGGGTGCGGCCAAAGTCTTCCAGGTGGACGGTTTCCAACTTGGCCAGGGGGTTTTCCGGGGCGGTCACCGCTACCATTTTCTCCACGTGGATGATGTCGGTTTCCAACTCCGGATATTGGCTGGCAGGGCCGGCTGCAAATCCGAAATCCACCTGTCCCTCCAGGACCAGATTGGTCACCTGGTGGGTGTTTCCGGCCTTTAGCTCCATTTCAATGTCCGGGTAGGCCGCATTGTAGCGTCCCACGATTTTGGGCAGCATATAGGTGCCGACCACGGCGGAGGTGGCAATGTCCAGTCGCCCCCGGCTCATGGAGTTCAACCCCTGGAAAAGGGTTTCGATTTCCTTGAATTGATCCAGGAGGGCTTCGGTCTGTTCAAAGAGCATCTCACCCTGGCGGGTGAGCATGATTTTCCGACCGGTTCGGTCAAAAAGGACGGTGTTGTAAAAATGTTCCAATGCCTGGATATGCTGGCTCACGGCAGGTTGGGTCAAGAATAATTCCCGTGCGGCTTTGGTAAAATTCCCGACCTTGGCCACCATGAAAAAAGATCTCAGGTGATCAATATTCATAATGAATCCTTATGGTCTTGATTGGTAAAGGTAATTTAACTTCGGTTTCGGGGCGTGTTAGGTTTCCCAGGCATGAAAAGGATTGATTAGGAAATATTAGCAAGGAATCGGCCCATGTTCAACATCATAACCCAGAAAACCGGTATTGAGAAGGAAATCAACGCCTTCCTGGACCAGGTCAGCCAGTCCGGCCTCCTGTTCCGAAAAGGGGTCCGGGCATACCTGGACGGGAAGTACCCCTGTTTCGAAAAAGCCCTCACCGACATCTCCGACATTGAGCACAAGGGAGATGCGCTGAAGAAGTCCATCATTGAATACCTCCACACCAAAACCCTGATCCCGGAATCCCGAGGGGATGTCCTGGAACTGCTGGAAAGCATGGATTCCATGCTGGATCGCTTCAAGGGGGCCCTGTGGCGGGTTGAAATTGAACGGCCTGAAATTGATGCCTGCTTTGTTTCCGATTTCAGTGATCTCATCGACGGGGTGGTGGAATCCGTGGAAGCCATGGTGAGCTCTTCACGGGCCTTTTTCACCGACATTGCCTCGGTGCGGGATCACCTGCACAAGGTCTCCTTCTGGGAGACGGAGTGCGATCAGATTTCGGTGCGGTTGCGCCGGACCCTCTTCCGCAAAGAAGGGCTGCGGCTGAGCCATCGCATGCTCCTTTCCGATCTGATCCGCCACATCGAAAAAATATCCGACCGGGCCGAAGACGCCGCAGACCGGATGGGTATTTACGTCATCAAACGGAGCCTCTAGGGACCGCCCATGTTTGCTTTTTTTCTCACCTCGGGCATATTTCTGGGCTGGTCCCTCGGCGCCAACGACGCCTCCAACGTATTTGGGACGGCCGTGGCCTCCCGGATGATCCGGTTTAAGACGGCGGCCATTTGCTGCAGTATCTTTGTGATCATCGGAGCCGTGGCTTCGGGGGCCGGCGCCTCCCACACCCTGGGAAAACTGGGATCGGTCAATGCCGTTGCCGGGGCCTTTATCACGGCCTTTTCCGCGGCCCTGAGCGTCTACCTCATGACCAAGGCCCGATTCCCGGTCTCCACCTCCCAGGCCATTGTGGGGGCCATTGTGGGATGGAACCTGTTTTCCCATTCTCCCATCAATTACAACTCATTGATCAAAATCACCATGACCTGGCTCATCTGCCCGGTCCTCTCCGGTGTCATTGCCGTCATCCTTTACCAGATCTCGGCCAGAATCATCAATGGGTGCAAAATTCATATGTTCAAACTGGACCGGTACACCCGCTGGTCCCTGCTCATTGCCGGCATATTCGGTTCCTACTCCCTGGGGGCCAACAACATTGCCAACGTCATGGGCGTATTCCTTCCCGTTGCCCCCTTTGAACCCATGGCCCTGGGCCCCTTCATATTTTCCCCGGCCCAGCAGCTCTTTCTCATCGGCAGTCTCGCCATTGCCGTGGGGGTAATGACCTATTCCAAACGGGTGATGATGACCGTGGGATCCGGGATTGTGGAGCTTTCTCCCGTGGCCGCCAGCGTGGTGGTCTGGTCCCATTCCATTGTTTTGTTCCTATTCTCCTCCCAGGCTTTGGAATCCTTTCTCCAATCCCACGGCCTGCCCACCATCCCCCTGGTTCCGGTGTCCTCCTCCCAGGCCGTTGTGGGCGCAGTCATGGGCATTGGCCTTCTGAAAAAAGGGTTCTGGAGCATTAAATGGAAAATGGTGGGCGGCATTGCCAGCGGGTGGGTGACCACCCCCATCATTGCCGCAGGGGTCTGCTTCATCAGCCTCTTTTTCCTTCAGAACGTATTCCAGCAAACGGTTTACCATCCTGTGAACCCCCGGGCCGCCATTTCCATTGAAGGGGCCGCAACAGCCCCCCAAAGTCAAATAAAAATCGCCGATGCCGTGGACAACAGCCCCGGAATCGACACCCATTTCAATGTAAACACCAATAATTAATGGAGTAATTACCATGGCAGACGTATACGCAGCCAACAACGCCATCTCTAAGGAAGATGCTGAGAAACTCGTTCCCCGGGCCGAATTCCGGGTATTTGGTCAGAAGGTTCTGGACCTGGTCACCACCACCATGTGGAAGGCCCAGGCCAAACTGTTCAAGATCCGCACCTCCGGAGAAACCTACATCCTCTCCGCCCTGACCAACGAAGCCAACGTAAAAATCCGCGACGGTCTCCTGGACATCAAGACCAAGGTGTCCGAAACCGAAGACGGATACGAAGTATTCCAGCCCCGGGGCAAATTCCAGTTCCCCGTCTCCAAGGACGAACTGAACAAAATTTTTGAAAACCTGCTGGTTGAAATCGAACTGGACCAGGACACCTACACCCTGGATCAGTTCATCTCCATGGTTAAGGCCCACAAGGACCTGGCTGCCGTGGACGTGCAGAAGGAAAGATATGGATTTTCCGTGGACGGGATGATCTGCGAATACGGCAAGATCCTGTTCAACGGCGCCATGCTGGAAACCGCCTGCGTGGAAAGCGAAGACTACGAAGGCATGAAAAAAGCCATTGAAGCGCTGGAGTTGACCGAAATGGAAAACGTCAACTACCTCAAGGCTGCCAAACGCGTCATCGGAATGGACGCCTAGCCCATCTCCCTTAAGTCGTTTTCCTAGATCCGGCCAGTCGGCCGGATATGGGCCCGATTCATGCCGGGCCCACCTCCTTTGTGTAGAAAGCCCTGGAATCCCATGATTCCGGGGCTTTTCTTTTTTTGTCCGTCCCGGCCCGTCTCCCCCCAGTGCCTCCCATGGATTAAGGCACCCCGATTCACAATCCATTATAGTAATTCTCAAAATAACGTTCCGATTGAATGGGCTTTTGTCCATTTGATTCCAAGGTTTTTATCCCAACCCGGCGATGGCGGGGGGAGGCAGATTCCACTGCCACCGTTGCGGTCGTCCTGACCGCAACGCCTGCGAAGGGTCCCGTCCCATTCGTCGTGAAGCTGCCGAGCCCCTTAACGCCCG
Organism: Desulfobacterales bacterium; assembly: GCA_022361135.1. Next base: position 13,132 of record JAKSBM010000669.1, read on the forward strand.
CTCCATCTCCCTCCCCCCGCCATCACCTGATCCCCCAGGTATGATTGGTAAATTTAAAACAATGTTC
>JAKSBM010001043.1 GCA_022361135.1 Desulfobacterales bacterium
CATCATGGTCAAAGGGCTTGGAAATGAAATCATAGGCCCCCATTTTGATGGCATCCACGGCGGAATCAATATTCCCAAAGGCCGTGAGCATGACCACGGTAAGGTCGGTGTAAAGGGTTTTGATCTGGGACAGCAGCTCAAATCCGTCCATGCCGGGCATGCGGATGTCGGTGATCACCAACTCACAGGGCTGCTGTTTGAGGATGTTCAGGGCCATTTCCCCGGAAAAGGCCATGGAGACCTTGCAGTCCAGCTCCATTTCCAGCGTCCGCTGGAGCAGCCGGGTCATATCCTTTTCATCGTCCACCACCAGAATATTGGCTGTCATACCGTATCCCCTTCTCCATTCATCTCCGTTTCAGGGACGGGCAGGGTAATGGTGAAGGCCGCCCCCTTTTCCTTTCGATTCCGGGCCGTAATGTCACCACCGTGGCGACGGATGATGCCGTACCCCACGGAAAGTCCCAGTCCGGTCCCTTCCCCCACCGGCTTGGTGGTGAAAAAGGGATCAAAGATCCGGGAAAAATGTTCTTCATCGATGCCGGTGCCGTTGTCCTTGACGGCAATGGTCACCTGGTCCCCGCCGTTGCGGCCGGTCTCCACCTCAATGCAGCCCTTTTTCTGCACCGCATGGCAGGCATTGATGATGAGGTTGATGAGCACCTGGGTGAGCTCCTGCTCATTGCCGGAAATCATCAAGGGGCCGGCGGAAATCCCATGGGTCCGAATTTCCACATTGCGGAAATCCGAATGGTTGGACAAAAATTTCAACACATCGTCCAAAACCTGGTTCACATCCACCCGGGTCATTTCCAAGCTGCCCTTGCGGCTGAAGGAAAGCAGGTCCGACACCACGTTTTTGCAATTTTTCACATGTTTTTCAATGATGCGCAGATCCTCGTCAAACTCCGAGGGCTGCTTGAGCATAAGCTGGGTATAGCCCAGGATAATCCCCAGGGGGTTGTTGATTTCGTGGGCCACCCCGGCGGAGAGTTCCCCCAGGGCCGCCATCTTGTCGGCCTGGGCAATCTGCCGCTCCATCTGCTTTTTCTCATTGATGTCCTTGATGATGAAGTGGAAACTTTTGCCGCAACCAAAGGCCCCGTAATCCACGCCCCCGGTGATGAGAACCCGCACCCGGCCCTTATCCTGGCGGAGGAAGTCCACCTCCTCATTGAGGATGAATTCGTTGGATTCCAATTGGAGTTGGATCCGGTCCCATTCCGATCCCGGGGCCATGAAATCCCGCAATTCCATCTGGTTGTCCACCATCTGTATCTTTTCATACCCCGTGAGGCTGAGGCCGGCCTGGTTGATCTCGGCCACCCGGAAACGGGGGTCGGTGACCATGATGGTGTCCAGGGAATGTTCAAATATCCGTCGGGCCTTGTGTTCCGAGGAGGTGAGCATTTCCGTGCGCTCCACCACCTTGTGTTCCAGGGTGTGATTCAATTCCATGAGCTGGATATGGGTTTCTTCCAGCTTCTGCTGGCTGGAAAGGATCTTTTCATTGATGTGCCAGCTCTGGTTGAAAAAGAGGGTGATGGAGCCCACCAGCATAAAGGAAACCGTATTGATGGTCCCGGTGTAGGGGGAAATGGTGTGCCAGATGTCCGGGTTGGAAGTGAGGATCAAAAACTGACGCAGGATATGACCAAAGGAACGGGAAACGGCAAAGCAGGTGAGTCCGGTGCAGACCCAAAGTAGGTAAAGAAAAACGGCATTGTCCGGGTCCAGGTCCCGCAGGGACTTGGCCTTGCCCAGGGATAAAAAGGCAAAGATCACCATGCACACCGAACCAATGACATCCACGGACAAAATGGGAACATAGGACATCATGATTTCACCCCTCCTTGTTCCAACTCTTCCTTTTTCTGGCGATGGAGGAGGCAGAGCCCCCGGAAAAGCAATGCCATGGCCGGTACACAGAGGAGGTGGTCCATCTTCAAAACATAATAGACCAGGCGCAACAGGGAGGAATCCGAAGAGGATTCCAGCACCATTTGCCACATGGAAACGTTGCGGATGCGAATCACGGCGATCTGGTTATCCAGAAAATGGGCGGCCAGGGCATCCAGATTCCATAAAATAAAAAACAGGGCTGCGTATTGAATCAAACGCCAACCCCGTTCCTGGGAAAGATTTCGGTTGGAAATGGTGTAAATCAACACCACCATGGACATGAGGAAAAAGATATGCCCCATCTGGTGGACAATAATTCCCTCCGAGGCCTGGTGCATCTGGGTGGCCCAGGCCCATCCGGGCATGAACAGACAAATGGCCATGGCTCCAAGGCCAAGGCCGATCCGATGAAGAAGCTGCTTAATGATGTGATCCCCTTTTCACAAAATGGGAAACAATCCCATATAAAATAAAACAGGTCAACAGGGAGATGATATACCAGAACAAAGTCCCCACGTTCACCACCTTCTCCCCAAAGGTGAGAACGAAAATCCAGGGGCTGCCAAAGCGCAGCTCCAGGTTGGCCGGGGTATAAATTTTGGACAAATAGGCCACCACCACCAGGATGGGCAGGACATTGGTCACTAGGCTTTTCATCAGGCCTTCGAAAAAATAGTCATAGTAGACCTGGTTGAGCTTGGCCTGGTCGATGTTCTTGGCCATGGCCTTGCCCTTTTCCTTGTCCTTGTACTGGGCGGCCTCCTGGCGGACCTTGTGCCAATGGTCAAATTCATCCTTTAAATGCTGCAGCCGCCGGGTGTTGAAAAGCCGATTGGCCAGGCGGGTGAAGAGCACCACCCCCAGGGCCAGCAAAAAAATCAACAGGGCCGGGCCCATGACTTCCAGGGGAGACAGAAATCCATCAACGGCCTGTGCGGCCATGTTTAAGCCCGCCTCAATGCTCTCCCACAAATTGTCCAAAAAATCGTTCATTGCGTCTCTATGTTCCCCCCTGAATTTCAAAAAATAAAACCCGCGACCGGTCCGCTCATTATAGGCAGTCCGGACGCGGGTTTCAAGCTACGTTTACATCCTAATTTTCCGTATTAGATCCAGATTTCAATCTTGAAGAAACGGAAGAACAGGAAGAACAGGGTACAGGCCAGAACAACCTTCAGGGTCATTTCAGAGAAAAGTTTCTGTGCCCGGGAGCCCAGCATACCGCCGGCAAAACCACCGATGATGATGGCGATGGCCAGGGTCATGTCCGGCAGGTAACCGGTCATGAGGTAACCCAGGAAGGCACCGATACTGGAGAAACAGGTACCGATCAGGGAGATGGGCACGG
>JAKSBM010000354.1 GCA_022361135.1 Desulfobacterales bacterium
ATCGGGGCTGCCCTGGTCTGCGGATTGATCTTTCTCATCAATAAATATTTTGAATGGGGACATAAGATCGAAGTGGGGATTTACCCCAATTCCCCCACCCTGGTGGATGGGCCGGCCGGATTAAACATGTTCTTCGGCCTCTATTATATTATCACCGGGCTCCACGGCCTGCACATTGTCATCGGCATGACCCTTTTGGCCGTGGCCATGGGCTTTACGGCCAAGGGGCGGGTGACCTCCACCCGGTTTGCCCTCCTGGAAAATGCCGGCCTTTACTGGCACCTGGTGGATTTGATCTGGATTTTTATTTTTCCACTTTTTTATCTGGTGATTTAAGGAGTGACCATGTCAGCCCATATTTTTTCATATCGGACCCTGCTTAAGGTGTTGGGCCTTCTTCTGGTCCTTACCCTGGTGACCGTGGGGGCCTCCTACGTGGATCTGGGCTGGGCCAATGTCTGGGTGGCCCTGCTCATTGCCTCCTGCAAGGCATCCCTGGTTTTAATTATTTTCATGCACATGAAATACGAAGGGCGGCTGCTGGCAATCTCCTTTCTCTCCACCATACTTTTCCTGGCCATCATGATCGGTTTTACCTTCTGGGACATTTCATTCAGGTGAGGTGACGGATGAACGATATCGTAAATCCCGTGGAACTGGTTGATCGTTCCTTTTATTTTATCATCGGCTTTTCCTTTATTTTCCTCTTTGCCATCACAGCGGTGATGATTTACTTCGTCATCCGCTACCGGCGGAGCAAGCACCCCAAGGCCGTGGATATCCGGGGGAATTGGAAATTGGAAGTGGCCTGGACCCTGATACCCACCTTCATTGCCCTGGCCATGTTTGCCTCGGGGTGGCAGGCATATACCGGCCTTCGTAACGTGCCCGAAGGCGCCATGGAGATCGAAGTCATTGCCCAGTCCTTTTCATGGATCATGGTTTATTCCAACGATAAAGAGGTGGAGAATGAGATTGTGGTGCCGGTGAATACCCCGGTGAAACTCAATATTTCCTCGGCCGACGTGATCCACAGCCTCTTCATCCCCGCCTTCCGGGTCAAGGTGGATGCCGTGGCCGGCATCTCCACCTATGCCTGGTTCCTGCCCGAGGATGAGGGGGAGTACTTTTTTCAATGTACGGAATTCTGCGGCACCGGCCATGCCGATATGACCGGCGTGGTCCGGGTCTTGTCCCAGGAGGACTTTGACAGCTGGCTTGCCGAAGAAGATGAATGGTAGGAATCCATGATCGACTTGCTTAAACCCTTCCTCAGTCTTTTCATTGCCCTTTCCGCAGTCCTGGGACACGGGGTGGCCAACGGAGAATTGGACAGCCGGTCCCTGGGGCTGGGGGCATTGGTCTGGTTCCTGGCCATGGGCGCCGGACTCCTGAACAATTACCAGGACCGATACTACGACCGTCATTTTGACCGGACCCGGAACCGTCCCCTGGCCCGGGCCGAAATATCCCCCAGCTGGGTTGCCGCCATGGCCCTGGGAATCATTTGCCTGGCCCTGGGACTACTCTTTGCTTTCTTTGGCCCCACCGGTCCCTGGATTCCCGGCCTTCTGGGAATTATCTGTTACAACGGCCTCTATACCCCCATGAAAAAGAAGGGGCTGGGGGCCCTGATTCCAGGTGTGATTTGCGGCATGCTTCCCCCGGCAATGGGCTGGGCCGCCGCCGGATATTCCCTTCCTTACTCCGGCCCGATTCTGGTCATGTGGGTCATGGGGCTTTGGCAGGTGGCCCATTTTCTCATCCTCCAGGCCCGTTGCCCGGTGAAAGATGCCCTCAGGGCCTATCCGGTCCTGGTCCGCACCTTCCCCGGTTCAGCCCTTTTCCACCAGATCTTTCTTTGGACCAGCCTCTACAGCCTTTCCCTGTTTCTCTTTCTTCTCCACCAGGGGGGACTGGGATGGGGGGCCGGCCTGGCCGTGGCCTTGAATGGTCTTTGTCTGCCACTGGCCGTGGGGGGGCTGTTGTGGCGGGGGCGATTGTTTCGCATCCCGGCCTCCACCCTTTGCCATGGGCTGCTCATCGTTTCCATCTTTATCTTCATGGCCGCCGGCCTCTGGGACGGCATTTCGGCCTAAACCTATCAGGACCCTTCGCCTTCGGGCGGGTTCAGCTTTAAATCCCTTCCCGGTCCGTTAATCCAGAATTTTTTAATGAAGGTATCCCGTCCCGATCCCAGCCGATAGAATTTATAGGGGACGGCATGGGTTTTATGGTAGTTCTGGTGATGGGATTCCGCCGGGTAAAAGGATTGGGCCGGCAGGATTTGGGTGGCCACAGCATTCTGGAACAGGCCCGATGCATTCAATTGCCGGATGAATTCCTTTGCCGTGTTTTTTTGATCCTCGGAATGGTAGAAAATGGCAGACGCGTATTGGGACCCCCGGTCCACAAAGCTCCCCCCTTCGTCTCCGGGGTCGATGTGCCGGAAAAAGCGTTCCAGCAATTTCCAATAGGTAATGCGTTGGGGATCAAATTCGATTTTCAAGGCTTCCACATGGCCGGTGCGGCCGGTGCAGACGTATTCGTAGCTTGGATCTTCCACATGGCCTCCGGTGTAACCGGATTCCAGGGAGAGGATGCCCTCCACCCCGTCAAATTCTGCCATGGTGCACCAGAAGCATCCCCCGGCAAAGCAAGCCCATTCCCGTTTCCCTTGGTTCTTTTCCATGGTTATCCCCCCTTCGGCGGATGACTGGAAGGGGCATCACGCCGTTTTCTGGATCTGTTTTTCCGCTGTAATGAGTGCTGTAACACCTTTATGTAGAGTATGGACGATCTTTCCTTCGTCAATACCCAGTCGGTGTTTATTGGAAATATCAAATACGGATCCGTGTACTGCGGTTTTTTCCCCGGCGGTTCCCCGGATCTGGAGGTGGTGCGCCCCTGCAATGGCATGGAGCTGTTCGGGTTGGCTTTCCAGGCCGGGCAAACAGATGTGGACTCCGGCCCGCATGGCCGTGCCAATGTTGGTGGGGCATGAGGCCAGGTGGCCCAGTTGGGGATGATGGGCAAAGGAAAGTTCCCGGGAAAGGCGTTCCAGCATGCGGCCCAACCGTTGGAATACCGATTGGATATTGCCCCCCGGTTCAAGGCTGATGACCCTGAGATGGTCTTCTTCATTGACCCAGATCAATGCCCGGTTGTCACGGCTTTTGAAAACGCCCCGGTTCCGGGGAAATTCCCGGTTGATTCCGGCATCCTCCATGAAACGGTCTCCCTTGGGGAAGGCATTGCCCTTGCGAAACTCCGCCTGGATCTCCCGGGAGTCCCATGGATCCATTTCAAAAAATTGTCCCTGGAGTTCCGCGGGAAAGTTTTGAACTGCACGGGTCACCATTTCCTTGACCTCCCGGCGCTGGGCGGCAGAGATATGGGGGGGGAAGGGAATATCGGCCAGGTTTCTGGCCACGCGGATCCGGGTGGAACGGATGAATTCATTCTCCGGGTCTGGATTTTCAAGCCCAAGGGTGCCAAAGGCATTGGCGGGTATGGGGGCGGGGTGGGCAATGGGGGCTGTGATTTTGTGATAATCCAGGATGATGGGTTCCATGACTTCCTGGAATAGATCATAGGTCTCAGCATCCCCGGCATAGATTCCAATGCTGGAATCGCCATGGGCCCTTCCCGAAGCAATGGCACGGTTCAGGGTGAATCCGGTGTGGGTTTCAAGTTCAGACAGTCGGGCAAAGCGGTCCGGGGTCACATGGCGTTTGGCAAGGGAGTCGGACCCGGCCGGGAACAGGGAAAGGGGCACAATCAGTTTCCGTATTTTCTGGATTGGGAGGAGATTCCCCGGGCCAGGCGGGTCTGGATTCTATCCAGGGCAGGGCAGTTGGCGTGGCATTTGGGGAGCTTTTTTCTGGACTCACAATTGATGCAGGGGCTTTGGGTTAAATAGCCGATTTCAAAATCAAATCGGTCTCTTTTTATGGCTGCAGTCATCTTTATTATTTTTTATGGTTAAGGTTAAAATCCGGTAATCATATCAGATGTTTCCATGTGAGGCAATATGAACCTCAATGGGGTGGAATCTTTCCCTGGTTTGATAAAATGGAGAAAATATCCTTGGCGTTGACGGAATTGCCCCTTTTCCTCCACCATTTCCCCGGGGGGAATCGTCGGCGATAAACCCCGGGTAATCCCCCGCCTTATAAATAAGGAAGACTTTGTTTCTTCCTGTGAAATCAATGTTTTTTTTGGAAAAAGAAGTTTGTGGTTTTGTCTTGTCACAGGAGGCCACCCGTGTTAAAAACAGGGTCAACCCATCGAGATATCGAGTTTAGCCCGGATATTTCGCCAAATGGATTTGTCAGGTCTGAAAGGCTTAGAATGTGAGGCGTCAGCAACTTATATCCCACCATTCTATATCCAGTAGATCGGGTAAAGGCAGTTTTTTCCAAGGGGGTGATTTTAAAACCCAATGGAACAAATTGTCACTGAAATTCCGGGTTAGAGAACCCCAGAGTAATTAACGAAATATTAGGAAGGTACATAAGTAAGTGGCTGAATCAAGATTTGCGGAGTTAAAGGAAAGGGAAAAACAAGCACGAAAACAAATTGTGATTGAATCCGCATTGGCGCTCTTTGCCAAAAAGCCCTTTTACGAAGTAGGAATGCGGGAAGTAGCCGACGAAGCCGGCATCAGTCCCGCCACCATTTATCGGTATTTCCCCAGCCAGGAAGAATTGTTCAACGAGGCGTTCCTCCAGGACATTTCTGCGGCCAGCCAGGAATTCGAAAATATGGTGGAAAATGACGAACCCGCCAGCATTGAAGATTTCGGCATCAAATTTGTGGAACATCTTTTCGAAAATGAATCCACCTTCCAGATGATGACCTACCTCATGCTTAAGGATAACCTCACCCACCCGGTCATGGGCAAATTCGACTCCGTGACCAAGGTTTTTTTCGACCTGTTTTCCACCCTGTTGGTTCGCCATGGCATGGCCGAAGAAGACGCCCGGATTTACTCCCACTCTTTCATGGCCTCCATGACAGGTGTTTTGATGACCTTCAGAAATTCTTCTGGCAAGGACAAGGCTGCGGTCCGGGATCACATCATTAAAGTGGTCAAGATTACCGCATCCCTGTATTCCAAACAATTGTTGGGAGCCTAATTCGACCTTTTCTTGTATCGCCCCCGCCTTGACAGGTTTCCATACAGATCTATATTAGATAAAATTCAGCATTCAACACGCAGTTGATTCAGTGGTTTTAACGATTTTGTAAGGGATTTGCGCATGGAGGATATTAAGGCGATTATTGAGGAAAAGCATCTGAGCATCAGTCGAATCCGGCAGGAAATCTCAAAACAGCTTGTGGGACAGGAAAAGCTGGTGGACAGCCTTTTAACCGGGCTGCTCACCGGCGGACATGTTCTCATCGAAGGGGTGCCGGGGCTGGCCAAGACTTCAGCGGTCAAAGCCCTGGCATCTGCTGTTCAGGCGGATTTCAAGCGGATTCAGTTTACCCCGGATCTCCTTCCCGCCGACCTCACCGGCACCGAGATTTATCGCCCCAAGACCACGGATTTTATCACCCGTAAGGGGCCCCTGTTCAACCATATCATCCTGGCCGACGAAATTAATCGGGCCCCTTCCAAGGTACAATCCGCACTGTTGGAGGCCATGGAGGAAAAACAGGTGACCATTGGGGACACCACCTATCCTCTGCCCTTTCCCTTCCTGGTGCTGGCCACCCAGAATCCCATTGAGCAGGAGGGAACCTACCCCCTGCCCGAAGCCCAAGTGGACCGGTTCATGCTCAAGGTCCTCATTGACTACCCCGACCGGGCCCAGGAAATAGAAATCCTGAAGAAAAACAGTTTTGATCCCCCGCCCCCCATTCAATCGGTGATCAATTGCCGGGAGCTGGCAGAAATGGCCGGCATTGTGGAACGGATTTACGTGGACGAAAAGCTCAAGGAATACATCGTCGACCTGATCTTGGCCACCCGGAATGCCGCAGCCCAGGGACGGGAGATCGACTCCGATTCCGGTGGGGAAATGACCCGGTACATTGAGTTCGGGGCGTCTCCCCGGGCCACCATATTCTTGGCCAAGGCCGCCCGGGTAAGGGCTTTCCTTGCCGGCCGCGCCTATGTCACACCAGAGGACATCAAACTTTCCGGGCCCGACGTTCTCCGCCATCGCATCCTCCTTTCCTTTGAGGCCGAAGCCGACGAGGTAGGGGTGGAAGAGATCATCACCGCTCTGTTTGACTCGGTTCCCGTACCCTAGGCCAGAAATATGATTCCGGCCCACATCATTCGAAAAATTCGCCGGGTTCACATCAAGTCCCGGCGAACCGTATCCAGTATCATGGCCGGCCAGTATCGGTCGGTTTTCCGCGGCTCGGGCATGGAGTTTGAGGAAGTGCGGGAATACAGCCCCGGAGATGAAGTGAAGTCCATTGATTGGAAGGTCTCCGCCCGCCTGGGTAAACCCTTTGTCAAGCGGTTCCGGGAAGAGCGGGAGGCCATCGTCATGCTCCTCATCGACATGAGCGATTCCTTGAAGTTCGGGACCTTTTCCGGGCAAAAGCTGGAAACCGTGGCCGAAACCGCCTCGGTTCTGGCCTTCTCCGCCATTAAAAACAACGACAAGGTCGGGGTGATTTTTTTCACCGACCAGGTGGAAAAATACATTCCTCCAAAAAAGGGCAGCGCCCATATCTGGCGGGTGATCAAGGAGATTTTTACCTTCACTCCCCAGGGCCGGGGCACGGATTTGAACGCCCCCCTGGAATATGTGGCCAAGGTGTTAAAGAAAAGATCCTTTGTTTTCATCCTTTCCGATTTTCTGGGGCCGGCAGACCAGCGGGCCTTGGGCATTGCCCGTCGCCGCCACGAAATCATTGGTGTGAATATCCAGGACGACGGTGCCTTGGCGCTTCCCAAATCCGGGATCCTGCCGGTGCGGGACCTGGAAACCGGCGGGGTGAGATGGGTGGACGGTGCCCACGTCGAAACCCGGCGGGCCTACGCACGAATCCAGGCTGGAAGACGGGCCCAGATGCGCCGCCTCTTCATCCGCTCCAAGTGTGATTTCATGGAACTCAACACCCGGGATTCCGTGGCCGAAGCCCTGTCCCGCTACTTCAGACAACGGGAGAAACGATTGAGATAATGCAGGATATCCACGACATCCGCCCCCCGGTCATGGTGGGCATTGATCCCCAGCTCCTTGGCCAGGCGGCCTGGGCCGTTGCCGGCCTGATTCTCCTTTTGGGAGTGATTTATTTGGCCCGGAAATTCTGGAAAAAAAGATCCCCCCGGCAAGAAATGGAGGTTACCCCGACCATTCCTCCCTTTGATGCGGCCCAGGAACAGCTGGACCAATTGGCCCGAACTCCGGGCCTTTCCCGCCGGGCATTTTATTTTAAGTTGGGGGAAATTCTCAAAACCTACCTGGGGGAAAGCCTGGGCTTCCACGCCCGGGAGATGACCACCCCGGAGTTAAAACGGGCCCTGGCCCTTACCCCCCTGGGCCCGGAACTCACCGGTC
>JAKSBM010000448.1 GCA_022361135.1 Desulfobacterales bacterium
CATCGTAGACAGATAAATCGAATTCCAGGGAGGAAACGGCCAGAACACGGTCATCGGTTGAGATTCCCAGGCGTTGGTTGATATCTGCCACAGTGTTCCAGGCGCTTTCATGACGGATTTCAACGCCCTTGGGCAAGCCGGTGGAGCCTGAAGTGAAGATAATGTATGCCGTCTGGTCCGGCTGCACCGGAAGGGGGGCGCCCAGGGGCGTTTCAGAATCGGCATGGGAAGCATTCAGGGCTTGAATCCCCTGGGGCCAATCCTCGGCAGATCGTTTTCCATCGGTGAGGACGAATGTGATATCGGCCTTTTGGAGGATGCGGTCCCGTCGGGTTCTGGGTTGATCCGGTGCCACGGGGACATAGGCGCATCCCACGGCAAGTACCCCGAGCACCGCACTGATCTGAAGCGGCCCCCTGGGCAGAGAAACGGCAATGGTATCCCCGTGGTCGACCCCGGCGGATTTTAAAAAGGCGGCTGCCTTCAATGCACTTGAGGCCAATTGGGCATAGCTGATTTCCTGGTCATTCCAAATGATCGCCGGCGCATCTGGGGTGGCTGCGGCCTGACGGAAAAAGGGGGTGTGAAGGCAGGACGATTTAGGGGCTGGCCAGTTGTCAGGCCGGGATCTTTCGTCAACCTGCTGTTGGATTTCCGGCAGGTTTAGGGGGATGCTGTTCCAGGCTGTTTCATCTGCACCATCTTTTCGGGCAAGCCAGTCCATGAATTGGGTCATGGCCATGAACATCCGGTCCACCATTCCTTTGGGGAAAAGGGCATCCACGGCGTCCCAGGCCAGAAGTAGCCCTTCTTCGGTTTCGTAGATCTGAAAGTCCAGCCAGACTTGAGGTGTCTGGGAAATCATATGGGTGAGATTCCCCAGGTTCCTCCGGCAGGTCTCATGGATCAGGGGGATTCCCAGGTTGCATGCAAAGACTACGGGTGCTGTCCGTTCGGCTTCGGGGTTTTGGCGGGACATGTCCCTGAGGACGCGTACTCCGGAGTAGGCTGCGTGGGCGGCATCCTTGCGGAATCGGGATTGGATTTCCCCGGCCCTGTCAAGAAAGCTTGCCGGAGTTGAATAGTCAACTGCCAAAAGCAGGAGATTGGTAAAGTCTGCCACCACCGAATTTATACCGGCCTGGGCTGTATCCCGATCAAACAGGGGGATATTGATGAGAAATTTGGATGAACTGCTCCATCGATCCAGGATATCGGCGTAGGCCGTGAGAAGTACCATGGCCGGAGTAATGCCGGCTGCCCGGGCCCGTTTCTGTATGCGGGCCCAGCTTTCTGGAGACAGGGTGTGGGTTCGGCGTTTGAAAACCGGGCGATTGAGGGTCTCGGGGCGGACCGCCAGGGGAAGGGCTGGGCCGCCGGGCAGTTCAGGCAATCTGTGCTGCCAGTAATCCCGAGCGATTTCCACCTCTCCTGCCTGGGCAAGGTGTTGGGTTGCCAGATAACGACCAAAGGACCATTCTTTGATGTGGGGAAGGTTTCCGCGTTCATAGATTTCGCCCAGATCTTTGAGCAGGGTTTGCATGCTTTTTACATCCGCCACCAGGAGGTCTACATCAAAGTGGATTCGGGTCCGATTCCCGGGAAGCAGGGAAAGTTCCAAACCGGCCACCTCTCCGGTTTCAACGGCCAGGCGTCTGTGGGAGAGGCGTTTTCGGATGCGGGTCAGTTCGATGTTGATACTGTCGGTCCGGTATTGGCGAAGATCGTGGACGGGTAGCGAAAACGCCCTGGCCCTTGGCATGACAACCTGTTCTCCGGAATCGAGAAATCTGGCACGAAGCATGGGGTGGCATCGGCACAATCCCTGCCAGGCCGATTCAAGGCGATGGGGATCCACATCCGCACCATCCAACTCTAGGTAAGCATGGCAACCCACCCCGCCCAGGGGCTGATCGTCCCGTCTTCCGATCCAATAGGCATGTTGGACATCCGTAAGGGCAAAAGGAGAATCTGGCGCCGGACTGGGCGTCTCGGGGATTGTCGATGGGGAGCGCTTTCCTTTGGAGGTGTGATTCTGTGCTGCAGACAAAAGTTTCCACCATGCGCACAGTGTCGTTTTTTCCATGAGTCGGGCAAAGGTGACGGGTTTGCCTGCCCGCCGCCAGATGTTCACCAGGGACATGATTTTCATGGAATCAAGCCCCAGGGTAATCAGATCGGTGTCTTCGTCAAAGGCTACGGGTTCGGGGAGCTTTCCCAGGATCTGTTCTCGAACGGTTTCAAGGCTCAGTTCTTTTTGCTTGCTTGTCTGTTCCATTGTATTTTCCTTTTGCTGTGAGGCCGAAAGAGAGCGGGTTAATCCTGTTCCACCAAGTGGTGGGATACCGAGGAGAGTTTTTCGCAGGTTTCTTCCAGCTCCCTGTCAGGCATGGACAGGGAAACAATGCCGGCACCGGCCTGGAGCCAGCTTTTTCGTTCGTTCTGGAAAAAAGTTCTCAGTACCAGGGCGGCGTCCATGTTGCCGTGACTGTCCACCGTCATGGTGCAACCGCTGTATAGTGATCTGGGGTGGGACTCCAAGGCACCAATGGCCTGGATGGCTTCTTTTTTGGGAATACCCGAGGCGGTTACCCCGGGAAAAAGAGCGGCAAAACCGTGCCAGCATGTAAGCTCGGGTTTGAGCCGGCCCTTGAGACGGGATGCCAGGTGTTGTACCTTTCCCCGGCGGGCAACGCCCATGAAATCCGATACGGCAATACTTTCTTTGCTGCAAACGGTTTCCAATTCTTCATAGGCCAGTTTGATGGATACGGCATGTTCGGCGATTTCCTTGGTGTCTGCCAGCAGTTCTGCCTTGAGTCTCAACTCTTCTTCAGCGCTTGCCCCAAGTGCCCGTGTCCCGGCGAGGGGCTGGGTACTGATCCATCCATCTTGATTCGCTTCAATAACGGTTTCCGGACTGAATCCAGCGGCTTCCAGTCCGTTAAACTTGAAATAAAAGGAGCGTGCCGGAGAGTTGGCCCTTCGACCCTGTACATAGCTGGCGCCCATGTCGAGTTTTTCCCCAAGGGGAATATGGCGGGACAGGATGACCTTTTGATACTGGGCGGATTGGATTTGCTCCACGGCTTCTGACACGATCTTTCGATAAGCATCGGCATGGTGTTGGAAAATTGCGGACAATTCGGAATGATTCAGCCGCGTTTGGTCAGTATGGGGGTGTTGGTTGTCACGGGTAAGCGTTTCCAGTCTTTTCAGATGGCCCGGCTCCAAGGCCCTGAGATGAATTTGTGTTTTGGAAATGCAAACCTCTGCCCTGGGAATGATCAGGGTCATTAATTCATTGCCCTCCTGGGCCGGGTCCAGGCCGTGGAGCCGGCGTGCCAGGCCGAAGTTGGCCGTTCCGTATGCCCGGAAGCCGGGAATGTCGATGTGTTGAAATACGCGATCCATGGCAGCGGGGAAATCAAGGAATGGGAATGTTTTTTCATCATCCGAGGTTTTGAGTGTAACAGTGTCCGGGGTGACGGTGATCATGGCATGAATGCCCAGACCCAGGGACCAGGACGATTCATTTTCGTATAGAAAATGGGTGTTGAAAGGGTTGGCCCGGATAATTTCTGAGGCCTGGATCAGTGGATCTCCGTCGAATGGGATCTGTTTCTCTTTATAGATGATTTGGGGCGGGCGGCTGACGGATTTCCGGGGCGTTTGTTCTGGAGAGGCCAGTTTGATCAAGGCCTGTTTGTTGATTTTTCCCACACTGGTCAGGGGCCAGTTTTCCAGGCAGAAAACCTGATCCGGCATTTTGAATCTGGCCATGCCCTTCTGCCGGAAAAATGCATGGACACTGGAGAGTGAGACGGCGTCGGGATCGGCTATGACAAAGGCGCAGCTTTGTTCGCCCAGCTCCGGATCGGGCAATCCCACGACGGCCGCGTCGATGATATCGGGGATGGTGCAAAGGCAGGATTCGATTTCCGCGGCCATGATTTTTTCTCCGGCCCGGTTGATTTGTTCTTTAATCCGGCCCCCCACTTGGATATTCCCCTCCGGGGTGATCCTGGCTGTGTCGCCGGATTGGTAATAGCCGTCCTGTGAGAAACTTTCTGCATTGATTTCGGGGGCATTGTAATAACCGTGTATGGTATAGGGTCCCTTAACCCAGAGCTCTCCGTACTCTCCCTGTGCCACTTCTTTTCCATCGGCATCGACGATCTTTACCTGGTCTTCCTCCGACAGGGGGCGGCCCTGGCTGGTCAGGATAATGCCTTCAGGATCGTCCAGGCCGGTGTAGCACACCAGACCTTCGGCCATTCCAAAGACCTGTTGAAGTCGGCAGTTGAATTCCGGCATGATTTGGCGGGCCAGGGTTTCATCCAGGGGGGAACCACCGATTTGCATGAGCTCAAGGCTGGATATGTCCGACCCGTCCCATTCCAGAACCTGGCGCCAGAGGTTGGCAAGGGCGGGAACCAGCGCCGTGATGGTGACGCCTTCTCTTTCAATGAGGGGAAGTGCTTCGTCGGGGCCGGTGGTGGCTGAAAAAACAACCCGTCCCCCCTGGGAAAGGGTGCCCAGCATTCCGGGGCAGGCCAGGGGGAAATTGTGTGCCACGGGCAGAACCGCCAGATAGGTACTGTTGGCATTCACACCGCACCGGAGGGCGGACGCTTTGGCATTGAACGCGTAGTCCGTATGCGTTCTGGGAATAAGCTTGGGAATTCCCGTGGTTCCGCCGGACAATAAAAATAATGCGGTGTCTCTGTAGTGGGGGGGCTTCAGGGACCGAGGGGTTTGAAAAAGGGTGTCCAATGCCTGGAATTGTGCTGCTTTTCCGTCGACGATGACGGATTTTAGTTGTGGGTGTTTGCGGGCTAATTGAGCGGCCAGTTGGCAATAATCAAAGCCAAGGTAACGATCCGGTATCACGTAGGCAACGGGGGTGGCAGCTTTGAAAATTCCGTTCAATTCAGCCTCTCTGTGGGCGGGCATACACAACACCGGCCTGGCCCCCAGCCGGAAAAGGGCAAAGCAGACCACGGCAAATGAGATCCTGTTGGGCAGTTGGATGGCCACGTTGTCTCCCCGGGTGATTCCCATTTCGGCAAAGCCCGCAGCCAGTTCATCGGTTTTTCGGTTCAATTCTCCATAGGTCAGGGAGAGTCCTTCCTCCACGAGGGCGACGCTGTCGTGGTGGGCTTGGGACCAATTTTCCAATTGTTCCCCCAGGGTTAAGGGTTCCCAGATTCCAAGTTTTTCATATTTTGACGCATGGGGGGATGCCTGGCGTGTCGGTGTCATAATGATTCCTCATGAAATGAAGTTGAAAATTGAAAAGACGGCGAACCAGATCCTGATAGCCAGAGGATCTGGTCGCTTTATCGTGAAATTTTTGATCGGTTCCGTTGCGCTGAGACAGACTGGAAGCCTATGAAGAAATCCCGGGATTGGAGTTCCCGGTTTTAGAAGTTAAAGATCTAAACCGCTTGAAGTGGCGGTTTGAATTTTCCTTCTTTAGAAAGTTTTGTATTAGGTGTCAAGTAAAAAGATGTAGAGCATTTATTTTGTTTGTCTTGACTTATTTTTGAAGTTGAAAACCCAGGCAAATTTCGTATCGACGCCTTAAAAATTTTGTCTCTACCCAGGCTTTGCGTTTTCTTAGGTTTGTTCTGACAATATGGTCATGGCAGTGCTTCAACGGCCCTGCCAAAAAAAATAAAGGCGTTTCCGGAGCCCAGGTTGCCAGGGATAAATCAGCAACACCTTCCGATGCAGTCAGTTTCAGGATGAATGTCATTTCTTCCGGTGGAACGCTCAATGGATTCTGCAACGCTGTGGTCGGGAGAATGTTATTTTTCACTGCGGTGTACCGGTTTCTTAAAAAAAGGGGATTTAGCTCGTTGTGGATAAAAAGATAACCGGGAATTAATGGTCTGATTACTTCAAAAAGCTTCCCCTTTAACCTGTGGCAGATCTTTCGCTGGGGAACAAAGGGGGTGACAATTCCCCCGGTAATATTGTGAATGGAAGAACGGATTTGCTCTTCTGAACCCGGTATCGTCGCCAGCGCGTACCAGTCCCCAATGTTCCCCGACAGGGGCGGAGAACATTGGGGCATAAATGATTTCAATGGTGTGGTTTGAATTTCCATCCCCTTGCGAATTGCTGCTCCTGCCAAAGTGTTTTGTATAAGCCTCCTGCTTTCAGGAGTTCTTCGTGTGAGCCTTTTTGGGCAATTTTACCGCGGTCCATGACCACAATTTGGTCTGCACCCACAATGGTATTGAGGGTGTGGGCAATGACAATCAGGGTTTTTGAGACCACCATGGCATTGATGGCCTCCTGGATGAAGTGGGCATTTTCCGGGTCCAGGGAAGAGGTGGCCTCGTCCAGAAGAACGATGGGGGCGTCCTTGAGGATGGCCCTGGCAATGGAAATCCGCTGTTTTTCTCCGCCGGAAAGGTTGGCCCCGTTTTCATCC
>JAKSBM010000685.1 GCA_022361135.1 Desulfobacterales bacterium
CGGCATGGTCAACGACCACCTCACCACCTGCTTTCGCCATGCCCAGGTCATGGAGAAGCCCCAATGATTGACCTGCCCCCCCTTGGCCCCCAGCCCCTCCCCCTGGGAATTACCCACACCCGGCAGCTCATCCGGACCAGTCCCAGGCCGGACCAATGTTTGCGGGAGAAAAAATGGTGCTACATCGGGGCGGTCCACCCGGATCTGATTTTCGGAGCCGCCATGGTCCACCTGGGATACGTGGTCAATGCATTTGCCTATGTTTTCGACAGAAAGACCAGGGAACTGACCGAGGATTCCCGAATTTTTCCGCCCCTGGGAAAAATGGAATTCCCCCCCCATCCGGAGGAGGGCAGACTCTGTTTTTCCGCCCCCAATGCCCGACTCACCCTGGATGGAGACGCCCGGCAAAGGTATTTAAGACTGGCCTTCCCCCGGAAACATCTCCGGGCTGAAATCCAGCTCGCCCCACCGGACACCGGTCTGGAAGCCCGCCACTTTTATATGCCCATGCACAAGGGAAACCGTGCCTTTACCACCAAGGCCGCCGGTCTCGTTGTCCGGGGCCGGATCGCAACCCGGAACAAGACTTGGAATTTGGATGATCACGCCGTGGGGCTCCTGGACTGGACCCACGGCATCTACCCCCGGCGCACCCAATGGAATTGGGCCTGCGGGGCCGGAATCTCCCGGGATAAACGTCCCCTGGCCTTTAATTTCTCCCGGGGGGTCTATGAATACGGCCAATTGGAAAACACCGTCTGGATCAATGGCAGCCCCTTCCCCGTGGGGCCCGTGGCATTTGATTATGATCCAGCACAGCCCACCCGCCCCTGGAGAATCCATACCCCCGACAACCGGGTGGACCTCACCTTCACCCCGGAGGGCCTGCGCCGAAAAAAAGAAAACCTGGGCCTGGTCCAAAGTGCCTTTATCCAACCCTGCGGCCGCTTCCAGGGTGGCCTTCGGGATCCGGACAACCACCTCCACACCATAAAGGAACTATCCGGAGTGACCGAAGAGCACTTTGCCCTCTGGTAACCCTCCCCCAACCGCCATATTTTTTCCCACCCCGCACACAGCGCTAACACAGGCTGATTAGTATACCCGAAATCTGAAAACTGAAACTTGAAGAGGAAAGAAGATGAAACTGAAGCAGCTCGGCATCAAAGGAAAATTCATTGGATCATTTGTCATTGTAGCACTTCTGGCCGCCGCCATTGGCAGCCTGGGGCTTTATTATGCCAAATCCCTGGGAAGTCGGGGCATCGTGGTGGGCAACCAATTGGCCCCCCTGGCAGATGCGGCCATGGAGATTCAGCTCACCGCCACCACCGCCCACCTCGTCTTTGAAGAAATCATGGCCGGAGACCAAGGGGAAAGCATCCAGGAAGTCTGGAAACTTTTGGGGGAAACCCAGTTTTATTGCCGGGCCATCCTCCAGGGGGGAGAGAATGAAGAAGGGCGCTACCTGCCCACCCAGGACCCGGAAATCCGCTCCCGGATTTCCCAGGTCGCCACCCGGGTGGAAAAATTCATCCAAAGTGCCAAAAAACGCTACGCCAATCGATCGGCATCGGCCAGCGGTCAAATCACCGATGCCCGGGCCGAAGCCGCCTTTGACGAAGAATATGAAGCCTTCATGGCCCTGGCCGATGAAACCGAAACCCTGCTCCACCAAAAAAGACTTAAGGAAGTCGACAATCTGATTTCCATGGCCGATCGTTCGTTTTACATCCTCACCATTTCCGTCATCGTAACCTTTCTGGCCGCCATCCTCTTTGGGGTGACCATGAGCCTGTCCATGGTCCGCTCCTTTGTCACCTGCCTGGACCATGCAACGGACATCAGCCAGGGCAACCTCACCGGCAAAATCGATCTCACCCGCCTTCCCCGGGATGAAACCGGTCAATTGGCACGGGCACTGAACACCATGACCGACAACCTCAAGGAAATGATGGGGGAAATCACCGGGGGAGTGGGACGCCTGAGCCAGGCCTCGGGAGAGTTGAACAACATATCCGGACAGATCACGGGCAATGCCGAAGAAACCGCTGAAAAATCCGACACCGTTGTGGCCGCTTCCGAGGAGATGAGCGCCAACATGAACACCGTGGCATCGGCCACCGAAGAAACCACAGCCAACATCCAGATGATCGTTTCCGCCACCGAAGAAATGAGCGTCACCATCAAGGAAATTGCCCAGAACACCCAGAAGGGCAGCCAAATCACCCAGACCGCCGTCACCCAGGCCAAGGACGTTTCCAGCCAGGTGGATGCACTGGGACGGGCGGCACAGGAAATCAACCAGGTAACGGAAACCATCTCGGACATCTCCGAACAGACCAACCTCCTGGCCCTCAATGCCACCATCGAAGCGGCCCGGGCCGGAGAAGCCGGCAAGGGATTTGCTGTAGTGGCGGGAGAAATCAAAGCCCTGGCCCAGCAGACGGCAGAGGCCACCAGCGAAATCACCACCCGGATCAGCGATATCCAGAACACCACCTCGGGCTCCATTGAATCCATTGATACCATTGTCAAAGTGATTTCGGAGATCAACGACATTGTCACCACCGTGGCCGCCGCCATTGAACAACAATCGGCCACCACCCAGGAAATCACCACCAATGTCACCCAGGCGGCAGCCGGGGTTGAAGAGGTGAATCTGAACATGAACCAGATGTCGGCCGCGGCCGGTGAAGTCAACCAGAATGTCTCACTGGTGAGCGGCGCAGCTGCAGAAACCACAACGGACAGCCGCAGGGTCAACGACAATGCCAAGCAACTCAAGGGCCTGGCAGATCAGCTGGACACCCTGGTTTCCCGCTTCACCCTCTAACCCAGCCCAAGGGTTTGTCTTTTGCTCCTAAATATGGCAGATTTACACCATTGCCGCCCCGGGATTCCCCCGGGGCGGCACCCCAAAAACCCATAATTTTCAGGAGCCTGAACATGCTTCTTGTGACAGCCCGGCAGATGCAGGGCATGGATCACCATACCATCGACACCCTGGGCATCCCCGGACTGGTCCTCATGGAAAATGCAGGCCGGGGCGCCTTTGACTTTCTCATGGAGGAACTGGGGCCGGACGGCGAAACCCTGGTGGCCGTTGTGGCCGGCCGGGGCAACAACGGTGGAGACGGATTTGTCATAGCCCGCTACCTCATGGAAGCCGGCATCCCGGTAACCCTTTTTCTATTGTCCACCGCCGATCGACTCCAGGGGGATGCCCGGACCAATTACGACCTGGTCCAGGCCCTGCTCCCCCACAATCCCCATGCCGACCTCATTGAAATCCCCGATGCCCAGGCCCTGACCGCCCATTATGACCAGATCCTGGACCACGACCTTTTTGTGGACGCCATCTTCGGCACCGGACTCAACTCCGATGTCCGGGGTTTTTACCGGGAGGTGATCCAGCTCATGAACGCCAGCGGAGCCCCCATCTTCAGCGTGGATATCCCATCGGGCCTCAACGCCGATACCGGACAGGCCATGGGCATTTCCGTGGAAGCCTCTGCCACGGCAACCTTTGCACATGCCAAGGCCGGCCATGTCCTCCACCCGGGCAATGCCCACACCGGAGAGCTGGCCGTCATCGACATCGGCATTCCCGGATTTGTCACGGAGATGTTCATGGACCAGGGCCCCCGCCTTTCCCTCATGGAAACCGAGGATATCCTTTCCCTTTTTCCGGACCGTCCGTTTAACAGCCACAAGGGCAGCTTTGGCCACCTCCTGGCCCTGGCCGGTGCCCCGGGGAAAACCGGGGCCGCCATCCTATGCGCCCGTGCAGCCCAACGCTGCGGCACCGGCCTGGTCACCCTGGGCGTTCCAGAGGGACTCCATGTCCACCTGGAAGCCGATCTGGTGGAACCCATGACCGCCCCCCTGGCCCAGACCCCCATGGGCGGCCTTTCCAGCCAGGCATTGGATGCCGTGCTTGAACTGGCCCGGGATAAAAATGCCATTGCCCTGGGGCCGGGACTGGGCACAGAAGAGGAAACCCGGACCCTGGTCAAAACCCTGGTGAAGGACAGCCCCCTTCCCCTGGTTTTGGATGCCGATGGATTGAATAATATTACAGACGATCCCAGCGTCCTGGACCAGGCCAAGGGCCCCCGGATCCTCACCCCCCACCCCGGGGAGATGGCCCGACTCACCGGGAAGTCCACAGCTGAAATCCAGGCCCAACGCCCCGCCATTGCCCGGGACTTTGCCCAAAGCCATGGAGTTGTCCTGGTCCTCAAGGGTGCACAATCCCTGGTGGCCTTGCCCGACGGCAGCCTCCACCTCTGCCCCACGGGGAACCCCGGCATGGCCGCCGGTGGAATGGGAGATGTGCTCACCGGAATGATCGGCGGATTCCTGGCCCAGGGTTTTACCCCTGAGAATGCGGCCCTGGCCGGGGTTTTTCTACACGGCATGGCCGGCGATTACCTGGCAGAAACCCAGAGCCGTTTCGGCTTCCTGGCATCGGAACTGGCCGATGCCCTCCCCCTAACCCTGGAAGAATATCTCTAAATGACGTCCCAACTCTGTAAAACATCGGAAGAAACCCAGGCCCTTGGAAAATCCATGGGCCTGGCCCTTGAAGACGGCATCGCCATCGCCCTCACCGGAGATCTGGGTGCCGGAAAAACCACCTTTACCCAGGGACTGGCCCTGGGCCTGGGTGTGGATCCTGAATTCCCCGTCACCAGCCCCACATTCAACATCATCAACGAATACCCCGGAGATCGGTTCCGCCTCTGTCACCTGGATCTGTATCGGCTGGGCGATGTGGAAGAACTGGACTACATCGGGTTTGAAGATCTCCTGGGTGAGCAATCGGTCATTGCAGTGGAATGGCCCGGCCTGCTCATGGAAGACCGCTTTAAATTTGACCTGGAAATCCAATTTGAATTTGACCCGGATTACAATCGTATTCTTACTTTTTTTGCCTCTGGACAGCGGGGAGTAAAAGTGCTAAGCAGAATATTTTCATAAATTTTAAATCTGATTTCTGGAGTTATTATGGCGTTAAGAGTACAAAAGTACGGGGGCACATCCGTGGCCGATATCCAGCGGATATCCAATGTGGCCGACCGGGTGACAAAGGCCCATGATGCAGGCGATCAGGTAGTGGTTGTACTCTCTGCCATGGCTGGTGTGACAGACAGTTTGATTTCCCTGTCCAAGGAGGCTTCCCCAAGCCCGGATAAAAGGGAACTGGACGTATTACTGGCCACGGGTGAACAGACGACTGCAGCCCTCCTCGCCATGATGCTGAAATCCCGTGGATACAAGGCCCAGTCCTTTCTCGGCTTCCAGGCCGGAATTCACACCGACAGCGTGGCCGGCAAGGCCCGGATCCTGGACATTGATTCCCAAAAAATAAAGGAATGCCTCGACCAGGGTCACATCACCGTCATGGCCGGCTTCCAGGGCGTCACCCACCAGGGTTCCATCACCACCCTGGGCCGGGGCGGTTCAGACACATCGGCCGTTGCCATTGCCGCATCCCTCAAGGCCGATGTTTGCGAAATTTTCACCGATGTGGACGGCGTCTACACCACCGACCCAAGAATCTGCGCCAAGGCGAAAAAAATATCACGGATCTCCTACGAAGAAATGCTGGAGATGGCCGTGTTGGGTGCAAAAGTCCTCCAGATCCGTTCCGTGGACTTTGCCAAAAAATTCAATGTGCCCGTGCACGTCAGATCATCATTCAACGAGGAGGAAGGAACAATGGTTGTCAACGAAAGCGCCGACATGGAAAGCGCAGTAGTATCAGGGGTTACCTGTGATATGAACGAAGCCCGGATCACCCTGAAACGGGTTCCGGATCAGCCCGGCATCTCCGCCAAAATCTTTGGCGCCCTGTCCAAGGCGGAAATCATGGTGGACATGATCATCCAGAACACCCGCTCCGACGGCGAAACAGATCTGACCTTCACCGTCACCCAGGACGATTTTGACCGGGCCCTGGAAATCTCCAACGCCGTGGCCGAGGAAGTGGATGCCGACGAAGTCCTCACGGCAACGGACATTGCCAAGGTTTCCGTCATCGGTCTGGGAATGAAGAGCCACTCCGGCGTGGCCGCAGTCATGTTCGAAGCCCTGGCCGCGGAGAACATCAACATCCGCCTCATTTCCACCTCGGAAATCCGTATTTCCTGTGTGATCCAGTCCAAGTATGCAGAGTTGGCAGTCAGAACCCTGCACACCGCCTTTGGTCTGGACGGCGAATAGCCCGAAGGACGAAACGCGAAGGATATCACAGCCCCTTTGTCCAGGACAAAGGGGCTGTATTGTTTACAAAACGGCCTGGACTTCCTGGGCCACCATTTCTGCGGCCTTTGCCGGGGAATCCGCCTCCCGGATGGGGCGGCCGATGACAATGAGGTCCGACCCCATGGAAACGGCGTCGGCCGGGGTGGTCACCCGCTTCTGATCATCCTTTTCCAACAGACTCCATTGGGGACGAATGCCCGGAGTCACCGCCAGAAAATCCGACCCGAATTCTGATTTAATGGCCCCGGCTTCCTGGCCGGAACAGACCACACCGGCACATCCGGCAGCCTTGGCAAATCCGGCCCGTTTCAAAACCAGGGCCTGGGGATTTTCCACAAACTCAGACTTGAATCCACCGGCTTCCACCATGGCGGCGTCATTATCCGTCAACAATGTCACGCCCAGAACACCGGCCTTTCCCTTGCCCCCTTCCACGGCGGCTTCCAGCATTTCACGGGAGGCACAATGCACGGTGACCAGGTCCACACCCAGGTCGGCCACCCGGTCCATGGCCCGTCCCACGGTGGCGGAAATATCATGGAGTTTAAGGTCAAGAAAAATCCGGGCCTGGGAAAGTTCTTTAATCATCCGGACCACGGCCGGTCCCTCGGCAATGAAAAGCTCCAGCCCGATCTTGAACATGCCCACCTGTCCGTCCAATTGCTCCACCAGTTTACGGGCCGGTTCCAGACCGGGAACATCCAGGGGAAATACGATATAGTCCTTACCTGTCTTCTGCATAATTTTTCCTTTTTATCTTTGGGTCGCTCATCCCTTTTAACAGGTTTCAGGAAGGGGATAAAAGCAAATTCAGGACTTAAAATCAATCTTTTTCCCCACACACCCGAGGAGAGCGCACAGGCTAACACCCTGATCAAACAGAGAATTCATTTGCCTCCATCCCCAGGATCTGATAATCAAAATGAAGAGTCCAGCCAAATATTTCATGACAATTTGCTCAAAACGCCTGGAAGTAAAGATAAGGCGGTGACCATGACAGAACCCCAGTCATCCCGTGAAGAGCTCCTGGCTGAAATCCATCGACTTCGCCGGGAAAATCAAAAACTAAAATCCAGAATGGCGTCCCCCATGGAGAATTCCGCCCTGATGGGCTGCGAAACCATCCTGGTGGTGGAAAACGACCCCGACACCCGGGCCATTGTCAAGGCCACATTGGAGGATTTCAACTATGGGGTATTGGAAACGAAAACCCGTGGAGATGCCTTGGAAATCCTCCACCGCCATGGGGAAAACGTGGACCTGGTCCTGGCCGGCCTGGGCCCGGACCCGGACCGGGGGGCTGAATTTGCCCGGGAATTACTCCGCGCGAAACCCGGCATTCGCCTCATCGCCATGGTGGGCACCGACCATATTCCCCCACTCACGGACGAAGTACCGGAGGCCAACGGCTTTACCCTCATCCAGAAACCCTTTTCCCTCAAGGAATTGGGCACCCTGTTAAAGGAACAGCTTTCCAACACCGGCCCCATTTAAAGGAGAACGGGGCTTTACAAATCAAATAAGTCCTGGTACGAAATCAACCCATGATCAAAGTTGCCGTTATTGAAGATTCAAAGGTGCTGGCATCCCTGTATCGAAGCTACCTGGAAAACAGCCATTTTTCCGCTTCGGTCTTTGGATCGTCACCCGGAGAAATCCAGCGTCTTCTGGAGACATCGGATTTCCAGGTGGTGATCTGCCCCTGCTTTCCCAAGCACCAGGAAGGACCGGCCATCGCCCGGAGCCTCAAGGCGGATCCCCAATTGAATTCGGCCATCCTCATCCTTTCCACATCCCTCCAGCGGGAACGGATTCCCTCGGAATGGGACCCCGGGGAAATCGACACCATCCTGCTCAAACCCTTTGACCGGAACAGCCTGACAAACACCCTGAACCGGGCGTATTTTTCCCATGGTCTCCAATTGCGTAAAACCCCCAAGGCCCTGGTTATCGACGACAGCAGGGCCATTCGAAACACCCTGGAAAACCACCTGGGGGACCTGGGGTACAAGGTGGAAACCGCCCCCGACGGCATGGCCGGCCTGACCCTGGCCCGGAGCGGGCTGCCCGACTTGATTTTTGTGGATGTGGAGATGCCGGTCATGGACGGATTTGAATTCTGCAGGGCCCTGTCCCAGGACCCACAGCTCAAACACACCCCGGTCATCGTCATTTCCGGCACCATCAACGAATCCCAATTTCGCAAGGGATTCAGCGCCGGGGCCGTGGACTTCCTGGAGAAACCCATTTCCCAGGAGAACCTGGCTGAAATCATTGATTCGGTATCCATCACCGGGGAAACCCGATCCGTGGGAACCACGGTGATTCTAAGCCGGGACGCCACCCTCTGTGCCATCCTCAACAAGACCCTGAATTTCCTCCACTCCAGGATCCGGGTTTATGAAAGGCTGGACGAACTGGAAACCTATCTGAACATTGGAAAGCCCGACATCATTGTCCTGGATCTGTCCGGATATGAAGACAAACTGGCCACCTGCATGCGGGTGCGCAATGCCGTGGGCAACGAATTTGTGGTCATCATCGCCGTGGCCGGGGAATCGGACCGGGATCTCATGTTCCAATGTTTTAAATACGGGGCCACGGAATTTTTAATCAAACCCTTTGGGCGGGACGAGGTCAAGGCCCGGATCCAGAACCACATCAAGCTCAAGGCCCTCCAGGATGAGCTGCTGCGAAAAAACAAAATCCTGGAATCCCTGGCCTACAAGGACAAGCTCACCGGTCTCATGAACCGGCGCTACTTTGACAAGGCCCTCACCGACGAAATCCAGAAGGCCAAAACCCGGAACACCAGCCTTTCATTCCTCATGCTGGACCTGGACAATTTTAAACATATTAATGATCAATACGGCCATGACATCGGCGATGAAGTCCTGGAAGGAATCGCCGCCGTGCTCATGGAAAATGCGCCGGACAATGCAGTGCCCTGTCGCTACGGAGGGGAAGAGTTCTGTATCATCTACCCGGAAACCCCCTTGGAAGACGCATTAAAGGTCAGTGAAAAAATCTGCCGCTTTTGTTCCGCCGGTCCCATTTCACGGCACCGGATATTTCAAACCGTCAGCGGCGGTCTGGCCTCTTTCCCGGAAACCTCTTCAGCCGAAACCCTGGTCATGGACGCAGACCACTGCCTCTACCAGGCCAAAAATTCGGGCAAAAACCGAATCATTGCCCGTCCCGGCGTATCCACCCTCTAATTGCACAAGGAAGACCCCATGGAAAAAGAAAAATACACCCTCACCATGCTGGTAGAGAACGAACCCGGCGTCACCGCCAGAATCACCGGACTCTTTGCCGGACGCGGCTACAACATCGACACCATCTGCGGTGCCCCCACGGCCAACCCCAAAATGTCCCGCATCACCATCACCACCACGGTGAGCCCCCTGATGCTGGAACAATGCATGAAGCAGATCAAACGACTGGTCAATGTGATCAAACTCCGGGACATGACCGTGGAAAAAGCGGTGCGAAGGGAAATGGCCCTGATCTGCGTCAAAGCCCGCCCGGAAAACCAGGATGAACTCAAGGCCCTGATCCGGGAATACCAGGGCAAACTCCTGGACCAGGGACAGCAGCATTATATTTTTGAAGTCACCGGAGATGAAAACCTGGTGGACCAATTGCTGGTGAAACTGGAACCCTACGGGGTCAAAAAATTAGCCCGTTCCGGCGTCCTGGGGCTGTACAAGGAATCCTGATCCCCGACGTTTAGCTGGAAAGCATGAACCTGGCGAGGCCCGGTGAGCTCCTGTCATAGTTTTGAAAGGGAGACATCCGGGCCTCGTCCCGTTTCCGGCCCAGATTAACCCCATACCTGGACTTCAGTGTTTCATGGAGTTCCCGGCGCAGGGAAGAGAGTCGCTCCTTGAGTTTCCCAAGGGGGGCGGTGGAATCCGGGTCCAGGTCAAAGGCCTCCAACACCATCTCATTGGGGGATCGCCGTTCCGGAATCTCCAGGGCCTGTCCCGGGACCAAATTCTCCACGGCAGGGGGAACAATTTCTTCGGCGGCCAGGTCCACCTGCTGAATCAACCCCGCCTTCCCGTTTTCAAAGAGGAAGACACCGGATTGACGGAGCTGACCGGCCTGGCGATTTTCCCCGTCCACATGGGAAAAGGCGGTCTGGGTATTGTCCAGGGAGATGGCCCCGATTCCGGCCTCCTTCAATGGGATCAATCGATCCTCCCCCTGGCCGTCCCTCACCCAGACGGAAAGCTGGTCGAAAACCGCATCGTTTTCATCGATCCAATTGTTGCCGTCGC
>JAKSBM010001033.1 GCA_022361135.1 Desulfobacterales bacterium
CAGGGCCTTGCCTGTGCCCGTGGCCGTCCATTTGACGGGGATGCCCGTGGCCCGGGTGCAATGGGGCATGAGGTAGTCCAGAAGTCCGGTGTTGTCGGTGCTGGTGGTGGTGGCCATCATGAGTTCGCCGTTGGCGGCCAGGGCCGGGGATGCGGTGAACAGGGCCAAACAAATGGCCAGAATGCAGGATATGCGGAGGTGGTGTTTCATCTCTATCTCCTTTGGGGATGTTTACAAAATGTAGGGGGTTGGGGTTCTCGCCTGTCTATGGAGGACTGAGATAGGGGAATGGCGGGAAATAGTCAAGGTAATCTCGATTCGCTGCCGGAATCGGGGAATAAACCAACCAATTCCGACTCAAATTAACCATGCATCCGCACCAACAGGAAGCTGCCCGCCCATTATCTATCCTTCAGGAAAAGGGCGTGGTATTCATCTTCATTCATGTGTTTTTTCAGGCTGTTGTTGATGAAGAGGTATATTTCCTCCAGCTCCTGTTCGGAAAGCCGGGGCAGAAAGGCTTCCATGAACTTGTCCTCGGAAAATTTCTGGAGGTAGAACATGAGGGTTTCAATGTCGGTTTCCCGGTCCATGCCAAAGGCGGCCAGGCCGTCGTAGTTCTGGATGAACTCATGGGTATCTTTTTTCATTGTATATCCTTGTCTGGTCGGTTAATCGTCCGGGTCAATGCCCCGTTCGGTGATGGAGTGGATGGCGCAGCCTTCCCTGAATTTGCAATAGATTTTGGGATCTTTGCACCTCAGGCATTCCCGGCATTGATAGACATCGTATTTGGCACATCGGTACGGGGTTTCCCGGTTGGGGTGTTTTTTACAGCGTCCCATGGTGCTCCATCTCCTGGGCTTGGGGTTTTGTTTACAGGGTAAATATGCCACCTTTCAGCCATTTGTCAATGCAGGTGGGATGGACGGTATTCCGGGCGGTTCCAGGGGGTAGAAGGGGCCTAAACTATTGCCTTATGGCTAGTAATCTGCTAATAAGCGATTGAAAATAAAACAATAAAATTTAAAACCAGGTGGTTATGACAACTCCGAAAACCAAGTCCGAAGTCCTCAAGAAAAGGGGAAAAAAGGGAGGTGGGTTTATCTACTCCCTTTTTAAATGGGCTGTGATCATATGTATGTTGCTGGGATTGGCCGGTGTCGGCTCCGTGGCGGGAATTTTTATCTATCTGAGTCGGGATCTGCCTAAAATCAATACCCTGGAGGATTATACCCCGGCCACGGTGACCAATGTCTACTCCGACGACGGCCGGAAGATCGGCGAGTTTTACAAGGAACGTCGCATCGTCATTCCCTTGAGTGAAATGCCCCTGAATCTCATCAACGCCTTTGTGGCGGCTGAAGATTCACGGTTCCGGGAGCATCCGGGCATTGATATCCAATCCATCATCCGGGCCATGATTAAAAACCTAAAGGCCGGGGGAATTGTCCAGGGCGGTTCCACCATCACCCAGCAGGTGACCAAATCATTCCTCCTCACCCCGGAGCGGACATATAAGCGGAAAATCAAGGAAGCCATCCTGGCCTATCGCATTGAGAAAAAGTTTTCCAAGGATGAGATCATCTACCTCTACCTGAACCAGATCTACCTGGGCCATGGGGCCTACGGGGTGGAGGCGGCGGCTGAAAACTATTTCGGCAAGCATGCCAAGGATCTCAACCTGGCCGAGGCGGCCATGCTGGCCGGCCTGCCCCAGGCCCCCAGTCGGTATTCCCCCTTCCGCCATCCCGATCGGGCCAAGCAGCGTCAGATTTATACCCTGAACCGCATGAAGGAAGAGGGGATGATTTCCAATCTGGAGGCCACCGAGGCCATGGATTTGAAACTGGACATCAAGCCCCGGAAGAATTGGTTCATTGAGCGGGTACCCTGCTACACCGAACATGTCCGGCGTTACGTGGAAAAGAAGTATGGGGCCGACGCCCTTTATACCCAGGGGCTGGAGATCCACACCGCAGTTAACATCGAGCTCCAGAAAATGGCCCGCAGCGCCGTGAAAAAGGGGTTGGGGGATCTGGACCATCGCACCGGCTACCGGGGCGCCGTCAAGAATATCCCGGCCATTCAGATTGAATCCTTCAGCCGGGAGGTGGCGGAAAAGATCG
This sequence comes from Desulfobacterales bacterium, assembly GCA_022361135.1. The sequence continues at coordinate 2,130 of JAKSBM010001033.1, forward strand.
GCGGCAATATCCTGGAAAAGGGCAAGGTTTACCAGGGCGTGGTCCAGAAGGTGGACGACGCCAACAAGACCACTACAGTGCGGGTGGGGGATTTCTTTGGGAAAATTCCCTTGAAGTCCATGGCCTGGGCCCGGAAGCCCAATTCCCGGGTGGCCTATTATGAAACCCGGGTGCGCAAGCCCTCCAAGGTCCTGAAGCCCGGGGACGTGATCCAGGTCCAGGTGGCCCGGGAGCCCGAAGATTCCGTTTTTTACACCTTCAACCTCCACCAGGATCCCGTGGTCCAGGCGGCCTTGCTGAGCATTGAGGCGGAAACCGGCCATGTCAAGGCCATGATCGGGGGACGGGATTATCGGAACAGTCAGTTCAACCGGGCCTATCAGTCCCGGCGTCAACCCGGCTCCGCATTCAAGCCCATCATCTTTGCTGCGGCCCTGGACAAGGGGTATACGGCGGCTTCGGTGATCATTGATTCCCCGGTGGTCTATGAGGATACCGAACGGAATTTCACCTGGAAGCCCCACAATTACAAGGAGAAATTCTACGGCCCCACGCTCTTCCGCGAGGCTTTGGTGAAATCCAGGAACGTGGTCACCATCAAGATTCTCCAGGATATCGGCATTGATTACACCATTGATTATTCCCGGAAACTGGGCATCCATTCCGATATCTCCAAGGACCTTTCCATTGCCCTGGGATCCTCGGGCATGTCCCTGCTGGAGCTGGTCAATGCCTATTCCGTGTTTTCCAATCTGGGGTACCGCATTGAGCCGGTTTTTATCACCAAGATCTTTGACCGCAACGGGAATCTGCTGGAAACCTCCAAGCTCATTCGGAAAAAGGTCATTGACATGGATACGGCCTATATTATGACGTCCATCATGGAATCCGTGGTCCAGAACGGCACCGGCCGTCGGATCAAGGCCCTGCGGCGCCCCGTGGCCGGGAAAACAGGGACCACCAACAATCTCAACGATGCCTGGTTCCTGGGCTATACCCCCCGGTACACCACCGGGGTCTGGGTGGGGCTGGATCAGAAAACCCCCATGGGTAAAGGGGAGACCGGCTCACGGGCTGCATCTCCCATCTGGCTGGATTTCATGCAGCAGGCCCTGAAGGGGAAACCGGCCCGGAGTTTCAATGTTCCCGAGGGCATTGTTTTTGCCAAGATCGATGCCCAAACCGGCTTGCTTCCCATTCCCGAGTCCGAGAAGACCATTTTTGAGTGCTTCAAGGAGGGAACGGTTCCCACTTCCTATACGCCGGAACCCGATGAGGTTACCGGTAGTGAGGATCTTTTTAAGGAAGGTATTTAAACCTTAAATTTATTTGGTTTATTCAAAAGGGGGAATGGTTGATGTGCATCAACCGTTTCCCCTTTTTTTATTGAATTGGGTGTTATTTCGGCGTGGTGGCATGACCCGGGGCGGGGAATCCTTTCTTGCCCCAGGAA
>JAKSBM010000995.1 GCA_022361135.1 Desulfobacterales bacterium
CCCGTCCCATTCATCCTGAAGCTGCCGGGACCCTTAACGCCCGCTCCATCTCCCTCCCCCGCCGTCCCCTGGCCCGGGTGTAAGGTTCCCACGCAAAGTTTTTTTGGGGGGAGGGGGGAAATGGGGCTAAATTCACGGCATGGCGGGGTTAGACCGGGCGGGCCTCCAGTCCCAGGGTGTTGAGGAGCTTCAGGTCCGCATCAAGCTGGTTTCCCTCGGTGGTCAGGTAGTTGCCGGTCATGATGCCGTTGGCGCCGGCGGCAAAGACCTGGGGGGCCAGGGGGCCCAGGTTGAGGGTGCGGCCGCCGCAGACCAGGATGTCCTTGTCCGGGAGGGCATATCGCATGAGGGCGATGATCTTCAAACAGGTCAGGGGCCCAAGGGGGGCCTGGTTTTCCATGGGGGTGCCGGGGATGGGGGTGAGGAAATTCACGGGCACGGCATCCACGTCCAGGGTCTGGAGTTCCAGGGCCAGTTCCAGGACCTGGTCCAGGGTTTCTCCAATGCCGAAAATCCCGCCGCAGCAGATGGTCATCCCGGCCTTCTGGGCATTGCGGATGGTCTGGATGCGTTCGTCATAGCTGTGGGTGGTGCAAATTTCCGTGAAATAGCTCCGGCTGGTTTCCAGATTATGGTGGTAGCGGGTGACCCCGGCCTTGCGCAACTCCTTGAATTCCGATTCCGTCTGGATGCCCAGGGAGGCGCAGATGTGGATCTGCTCGTCCCGGGCCGAGGCCGCGGCATGGGCCACCTGGCTGACTTCGTTGGGGGAGAGGCCCCGGCCGCTGGTGACCATGGAAAAACGTTGCACCGGGGTTTGGGCCATGTCCTGGATTTCCTTTTCCAATTGGGTCCGGGAGCGCAGGGGATAAACCTCCACATGGGTGTCCACGAATTTGGACTGGGAGCAGAATTTGCAATCCTCGGAACAGCGGCCGGATTTGGCATTGGAGATGGCGCAGAGGTGGACCTGGTTCTGGAAAAAGTGGCGGCGGATGTAATCGGCACCGGCCATCATGGCAAAGACCTGGGTATCCGGGGTATGGATCAGGGCGTGGTAATCGGTTTCAGCCAGGGACTTTCCCTGGATACATTGGTCGGCGAGGCGGATAAAATCAGGGGTGTTCATGGGGCTAAAAATCTTTCGTGTAGGGGCGGAGCATATCCTGTTCATTGGGCCGGATGGGGCGCCAGGAAATGGAATAGAGGGTTTCATTCCCCAGGCGGCGTTCCGGCTTGAGCTGGGCCACCAGGGGATGGGCATCCCACTCCACCCACAGGGTTTTGTCAATGTTTAATCCATAGTGCTGGGCAATGTTCTTTGCAAAATTATCAATGTAGTTCTTCAATGCAGTATTCATGCTGCCGTCAATCTGCAGGGATTTAAATATCACTGCCTTGGGAATGAGGGAAAGGACTTTACCCTTTTCCGGGCCCAGGCCGACGATGCGGATGCGGTAGGCGCCGGGCCACCAGGTGATGGGTTTTTCGCCGGTGTTGCTTTTTCCGTCCCATTCATGGACAAAGTCATGGAGAATCATGGGGTCCTCCTCTGCATTGATTTCCCTGTACTAGGGAGGGGTTAATGCCCTGCGGCAGGCCTGGGCAAAGTCTTCGGGATAGCAGCCGCTGATCCACCGGAGCTGGGCTTCGGAAAAGGTGGCAGGGGCATAGGGCAGTCGGGGAATAAAGGAATAGAGCAGGTGCTGGCCCGTGTTCTGTCTGTGGAATCGGCCAGACAATTCAATGCCGGTCACCAATTGGGCCCCCAGCTTTTCAAGGATCTGCACGGCAATGCGGATGCCCTGGTCCAGGCTTTCCCGGGTGGGAGTGTCGGCCTCCAGCACATGGGCGCAGGGGGCCTTGGTCATGAGCTGGATTTCCCATTCGCTGACCTGGGCCTTGGGGGCAAAGAGCAGTATCTGGTCGTCCTCATATATAATAAGGGTGTGGGGCCGCTGGTTGTCCGGGGCATGGCCCCGGTCGGTGCGGCGGTTGTTTCGGATGGCCGAAATATAGGCGGGGAAAAAATCCCTGCCGTGGCGGTTGCGGTAATCCTGGACAAAGTCGTGGATCAGGTCGCCGCAGCCAAAGCTTTCCATGGTGCCGCCTTGGGTGTCGGGGACCTGGGCGGGGATGAGGGCATTCTGCTGGTGGATCATCTGGTGGGAGGCATGGAGGCGGTGGCCGCTCTGGGCCGCACCAAAACCAAAATTCCATCCCCAGAGTCCGGCGGTGAAGTTGGGGGACTGGGACTGTTGGGCCAGGGTCTCCAGGATCTGGAGCCGGAGACCTTCCAATTCATCCTTGTCCAGGGCCCTGCCCGTGGCGGGCGGGGCAATGCCCAGTTCTGCGGCCATGCGCAGGTAGAGGCGTTGGTAGTAGAGGTGGCGGATGCCCCGCATGTCCCCGGGGCTTAGATCCGATGCCCGGTACCGGACGGCGTCGTTGGCCATGTTGGAGGCAAAATGGCCCCAGGGGATATAGGAGTTTCTTCTCAGGTATTCAAAGACATGGCTGTCGTCTCCATTGTAATCCCCCACAATTTCGCTGCGGCCCTGGACACCGGGGCGCAGGACCATGGCTTCCTTGTATACATCGGGTAGGTGGGGGTTGTTCACCAGGATTTCAAAGGTCTGGTGGTCCCGGATGTCGGGGATGACCTTACCCTCCGGGGTGTGGACATGGCCCATGCCCGTGGGACGGGAGGGATCGTCTCCAAAGACCAGCCCGGCGGATTCCCGTGCCAGGAGACCGAGTTCTTCCGGATCGGTGGAGGCCTGGGCCAGGGCCAGTTTCAGGGCCGGGGGCAGGGCACGGAGGAAGTGGATTTTATTCTCCTCATCCCAGGTTTCCCTGAGTCCTTCCATGTTCTGGAGAAGGGTGCAGGGTTGGGGCCGGGGAATGGATATGGTTTCGGGCCGGGCGGCCTTGGCATCGGCCCAGGCCGTATTGATGAAGGTGGTCCCCCGGAAGGGGAAGGCATTGGCCACTTCGTAGATGGGATCGGCACTTGGTTCTTCCACGGCCCCGGGGGGGAAGTTGATCTGGTTTTCCACGGGGGTGCCGTCGGAGAGCTCGCCCAGGCTTTGGATCTGGGTCTTTTCCCGCATATTCTCCACCCGGAAGGCAGGGCGATGGAGGCCCACCTGGAAGTCTCCGTCCGGTGTCACGCAGCTGTGAATACCCATGGCTAAAGCTCCGGTGCCTTGGAAGGAACCAGACAGATAAAGACCAGGGGCTCGGTGCCCGGGTTTTTAAACTGGTGTTCCACATTGGGGGGAACAAATACGGCGGATCCGGCTTTGATGGGATGCCAGTCACCGTCCATGAAGACTTCTCCCTGGCCGGAATGGACAAATACTTCGTGCTCCCAGTCATGGGTGTGGCAGGGGGTGAAGCCGCCGGGGCCCATTTCAAACAGGCGCATGCAGAAATTTTTTGCCCCGTCTTCCCGGCCGATGAGAATCCGGCCGGCCACATGTTTTACGGCATCGTTATTCATGGTAACGGGGATGATATCCTTGGCATTTACAACTTTCATGGGGAGCTCTCCTTTGTGGGGTCAATATGGATTCTTAAAGAATATGGCCTGGTCTGGGCCTTGTCAATGCAGGGGTGTCATGGGGAGCCCTGGGCTGTGAGTACTCTGCGGATGGCCTCCCCCAGCTCCGTTCGGGATACGGGTTTGGACAGGAGGCAATTGATGCCCACGTCCCGGGCCCGCCGGGGGGTCATGCGTTGGCTGAATCCGGTGCAAACGATGATGGGGATATCCCCCCGGATTTCCCTGATTCCCAGGGATAATTCTTCCCCGGTGAGCCGGGGCATGGTCATGTCGGTGATGATGAGATCGTACCCATGGGGACGGGCCCGGACCCGGTCCAGGGCTTCCCTGGAATTTTGGGTGCTTTCCACGGTGTAACCCAACCGTTCCAGCATCTTTTTTTCATAGTTGAGGATGGAAACCTCATCGTCCACCAGGAGGATGGTTTCCCGGCCCCGGAGGCTTTGGCCGGCTATCCTTTCATTGCTGTGGACCAGGGGCTCGGTTCCGGCGGGCAGGTAGACGGTGAAGCAGGTGCCCCGGCCGGGGCGGCTTTCCACCAGGATGTCTCCATGGTAATTGCGGATGATGCCGTGGGCAACGGAGAGGCCCAGTCCGGTGCCCCGGTCCTTGGATTTGGTGCTGAAATAGGGATCGAATATTTTTTCCAGGGTGGCCGGGGCCATGCCGGTTCCCGTGTCCTTCACCCAAAGGCGTACATAGGGGCCGGGGGAGAGGTGGGGGGAGAGCTGCCAATGGTCCAGCTGGAAGTGGTCCAGCCCCACGGTGAGTCTGCCCCCCCGTTCCTGCATGGCCTGGTAGGCATTGGTGACCAGGTTCATCAGGACCTGGTGGATTTGGGTGGGATCGGCCAGGATGGTTTGGTCCGGGTGGGAGATCTCCCTGCGGACGGCAATGGTGGCGGGCAGGGTGGAGCGGATGAGCTGGGTGACCTCTTCCATTATTTTTCCAGGTGCTATGGGCCGGACTTCCTGTTCACCCCTCCGGCTGAAGCTGAGGATTTGTTTCACCAGGCTCCGGGCTCTCAAGGCCCCGTTGAGGATTTCCCCAGCATATTCTCCGGTGTCGCTTTCCTTGGGCAGATCCTCCACCAAAAGCTCGGCAAAGCCCAGGATGGGCAGGAGGATATTGTTGAAGTCATGGGCAATGCCCCCGGCCAGGACTCCGATGGCTTCGTTTTTTTGGAGCTGGAGCATGGTTTTGGACATCTGGCTGCGTTCGGTTTCATAGGCCTGGCGGTGGAGGGCCAGGCCAAAGATTTCCGCCAGGCGCTGGATGGAAATCAGATCCCGTTCCGTATAGGGGCGGGGGGCGTTGGCCAGGGAAATCAGTCCCAGGGTTTTATCCCCAATGGCCACGGGAACGGCCATGTAATTGGTCAGGGGGGTGGTACAGGAGGGGGGAAGATCCATGGCGTTGGTTTCGGGGGCATGGGTGAAAAATCCCCGGCCCTCTTCCAGGGCCCGGGCCCACACCGGCGCCCGGACCGCCGGGGCAAAGGGTCTCCCCGGGGGAATGAGGTGGCATTGTGGTCCACAGGCCGTGGCCAGGGTGGGGGTGAGGGTCTTGATCTGGTTTTTCTCCAGGGTGGCCACAAATCCATGGGGGCTCTGGGTGATTTTCCGGGCAAAATCCAGGGTCAGGGCGGAGAGTTTGTTGATGTCGTGGAGTTCCGAGAGCATTTCCCGGGAAAGGCCGGCCATGGCCTTATTCAGCTCCAATTCTCCCTGGAGCAGCTCCTCGGCGGCCCGCTGGGCCGTCACATCCTGGAATACGCAATGGGCCCGCTGAAATTCCCCCCGTTGATTCTGCCCCACCTTGCCGTGGAGGCAGACCCGCAGGGGGGGCTGGTTTTTGCACTTCATTTCCACCTCAATGCAGGGGAGGTCGCCCGTGGTTTTGAGTTGGGGAAATTGGCTTTCAAAGACCCCATGCCAACGGGGCAGGAGGA
>JAKSBM010000051.1 GCA_022361135.1 Desulfobacterales bacterium
CATCTGCAATCCCTTGGACCGGAGAATGATGGCACACATCACCGCGGCCCAGACCCTGGCGGGCAACGATCCCTATGGCCTGGAGTACCTTAAAGCATTTCGGAACAATTCGTTTGATTTAGGTTAGGGCAAATTTGTCTTGGAAACCTGTGTCAATCCGGGCGCATTAGCTCATCCAGGACCGGTTCCGCGATGAAATATACCCGAGGAATGGAGGCAAATAAAAACCCCCGTGGAAGGAGTGAGTTTCCACGGGGGTTTTGTTCTGGTGCAATGCCTTTTCTAACGGAGGTGGTCAGGGTGCATTACAATACAGCTTTCATGGCTGTGATGAGGTTTTCAATGTTTTCGGGTCTGGCGGTGTGGCCCATGAGGCCGATGCGCCAGATTTTACCGGCCATGGGTCCCAGGCCGGCGCCGATTTCGATTTTGTGCTCCTTGAGCAGGCGGCTGCGGACACCGGCATCGTCGGCGCCTTCGGGGATGAGGACGGAGTTGAGCATGGGCAGTCTGCAGGATTCGTCCACCATCATTTCAATGCCCAGGTCCTTGAGGCCGTTCAGGAGAAGTTCATGGGCATCCAGGTGGCGCTGGAAAACCGCTTTTTCCCCTTCTTCATGGAAAAGGTAGAGGGCCTGGTAGAGGGCATAGACCATGTTGATGGGGGCGGTGTGATGGTAGGCGCGGCTGGCGCCGTCCCAATAGGCCATGAGCATGGTCAGGTCCAGGTACCAGTTGGGTACCTTTGTTCCCCGGTTTTTGATTTTTTCCACGGCCCGCTGGGAAAAGGAGGCCGGTGCCAGTCCCGGAGGGCAGGAGAGGCATTTCTGGGTGCCGGAATAGAGGGCGTCGATTCCCCATTTGTCCATTTGGATTTCAATGCCGCCGAAGCTGGTGACGGCATCCACCAGGAATAGGGTTTCCTTACCCTGGAGCAGGGCACCGATTTCGTCCACGGGGTTGCGCACGCCGGTGGATGTTTCGGCGTGGACCACGGCCACCAGGTCGTAATCCTCTTTGGCCAGCTGTGCCTTTACATCGTCAACAATGACCGGGGTTCCCCATTCAAATTCCATGGCATCCACCTGGGCACCCAAACGGGTGGCCACGTCCTGCATGCGCATGCCAAATACACCATTGATCAGGACCAGAACCTTGTCGCCCTTTTCAATGAGGTTGACGAAACAGGTTTCCATGCCTGCGGACCCGGTGCCGGAGATGGGCAGGGTCAGCGGGTTTTCCGTGTGAAGGATCTGTCTCATCTGTTCCTTGATGTCATCCATGATGGCGATGAACGCCGGATCCAGGTGGCCCAATGTGCTCTTGGCCATGGCCTGGAGTACGGATTCATGGACACAGGAGGGGCCGGGGCCCATCAGAGTGATGTTTTCAATGGTGTTCAGAACGTTTTCCATAATCTTCTCTCCTTCTTCAACTATAGGTACTCTCGTGTGTTTCGGCTCCACTGCCGTGGCTATGGGGTGGACGTTTCCCTGCTGCCGGTGTTGGCCTGGATGAATGAGGCGCAGACGCGGGCGTGGTCCTTGGCCAGGAGACGAGCGGTGTCCGCATCCCTGTTGATGATGGCATTCAGGATGGGACGGTGGCGCTCCAGGGCCTCCTTCCAATCCAGGACACTTTCGGCATAGGCCACCAGAAAGCAGCGGACCTGCCGGGAGAGGGCCTGGTAGATGGAATGGAAAAAGACATTGCCTGCGATTTCCGACAGGGCCAGGTGAAATGCATAATCCCGTTCGGCAAAGGCGTTGGAGTCGGCAATTGTGGTGTCATATTTAAGGAGGTTTTCCAGGTGACCAATGTCTTCGTTGGTTCGCTGGATGGCAACCTTGGCAGCGATTTCGGATTCAATGAGGTTTCGGGCCTCGATGAGGTCCTGCATGCGCTCGCTGTTGGTCTGGGGAAACATGGGGATGAGGACATTGTCCAGGGCCGGGATACTTACTTCGGAGTTCACATAGGCCCCTTTGCCGTGTTTGACCTCGATGATTCCCAGGGCAGCCAGGCGGGCCAGGGCTTCCCTGAGGGTAAGGCGACTGACGTCGTATTCCTTCAGCAAGACCTGTTCGCTGGGGAGTTTTTCACCCGGACCGAACTCACAGTCCCGGATACGTTCCTTTAAATTTTCCAGAAGTGCTTCTGTTGCGGTGATTTTCTTAATCTTCATGGGCTTTAAACTTTCCAAATGGGTTGCAGTTGTTTTCTGATAAGCTTATGCCACTCATCAGATGAGCTGTCAAGATAAAAAACAGGGATTCCAATCCGGTTTTTCCGGGGGGGCTTCCATGGCCACCAAGGGGGGACGACATTACCAAGGGGCCGCCCCCGGGGAGGGAATGCCGGATTCCCCGGGGACTTTCCCATTGATGGGGATCGGAGTATCGTCCATGCCCTGTATGGTCGCCCCCTGGGCGATCGGTGGCCGGGCGGGTTAATTCCCGAATTTGTTAATGTACCCGCCAATGAAAATGGTGAAAATAATCACCGGCAGGATGTATTTGATGTAAAACCGGCTGGCCTTTGGGAATTTCATGCCCCGGCCTTCGTTGGCTTCGGCAATGAATTTGTCCCAGCCCCATCCCATGGTGTAGCTGCAGAAGAGGGCAAAGAGGAGGCTGCCAATGGGCATGAGGTTGTATCCGGTGATGAAATCCTCCAGGTCAATGATACCCGTGCCCTTTCCCAGGGGCTGGATTTCCTTGAGCAGGTTAAATCCCAAGGCACAGGGCAGGGAGGCCGTAAAGAGGAGGATGCCGTTGAAAACGGCGGCTTTTTTTCTGTTCCACCCCCAGTGCTCCATGGTAAAGGCCATGATGTTTTCAAAGACGGCAATGACCGTGGACAGGGCGGCACAGGAGATAAAGAGGAAGAAGAGACTTCCCCAG
>JAKSBM010000675.1 GCA_022361135.1 Desulfobacterales bacterium
CCGGATGGTCCTTGCCTGGTCGGCAATGGCCCGGGTAATGGCCTGGCGAATCCACCAGGTGGCATAGGTGGAAAACTTGTAGCCCCTGCGGTATTCAAACTTGTCCACCGCCTTCATCAGGCCGATGTTCCCCTCCTGGATCAAATCCAGGAACTGGAGCCCACGGTTGGTGTACTTCTTGGCAATACTGACCACCAGACGCAGGTTGGCACGAACCAATTCACGCTTGGCATAATCGGCACTTCTGCGTCCCCGGTCAATGCCCCGGGTGATGTTGCGCAGATCGTCCACATCCCCCTTGATCATTTCCTTTCTCAGGGCCACCTGGCCGAGGATGGAATGGATGTCATTGTAAAGAACGGTGAGGCGTTCTTCACCGATGTCGGTTTTGCCCATGGACCATTTAAGAAATTTTTCCTTGTCGGCCACCTGTTTGATCAAGGTATCCCGGAGGACATTGAAGGTTTTGGCGCATTGTTCCAGAAGCTTGTCAATGGTGTCAAACCAGGTGATGGTACTGCGAATGCTCTTTTCAATGGTGTCGATCACATTGGATTCGAACCGCCATTTTTTCAGCTCTTCAAAAATTCTTTCCGTATTCTCGGAAATTTCATCGCAGAGCTTTTCATGCTTTTTGGTCCCCTTCTTCAGGGTGGTCAGCACATCACGCTTGTCCTGGTTCTCATCGTGGAGATCCTGGATCACGGCCAGGCCGGTGAGGAATTTCTCCTGCTTGGAAACTTCATCTACAGCGCCGTCACCCTCATCCACGTCCCGGAGAACATGTTTGGGTCGCATGCTTCCCTGGTTCATTTTTGCGCCGTACATGAAAATCGCATTCAAGGAGAGGGGACAATCCAGCATGGCACGAAGCACATCCCGTTCCCCCACTTCGATTTTCTTGGCAATTTCGATCTCACCTTCACGGCTCAACAGGGTAACCATCCCCATTTCTTTGAGATACATTTTAACCGGGTCGGTTACCGCGCCAAACTCAAGATCCGCCCGCTCTTTTTTGGGGGCGAAAGGATCCTTTTTTTCTCCGTCCTTGGATTTGGCCTTGGTTTTGGAGGTTTCTTTTTTGGCAGCTTTCTTTGCAGGCTTTTTCTTGGGTTTGACCACTTTGGTCTTCCCATTTTTGTCCTTGTCCACCAATTGAATTCCGAGGGCCTGAAACTGTATGACAATTTCATCCAGCTGATTCAACGACTTTACATCATCATCAATAGCATCATTTATTTCGGCAAAAGAGAGAGTACCGGTTTTTTCACCTTTTTTGATAAGCTTTCTTAAAACCGCCTTACTAATTGCTACATCCTCTCCAGACTTTTCTGTCTTACCTGCCATAAAATGCCTCCCAAAGGCTTAAAGTTATTGACCGTCATGTAGCTGCCTAATCTCCTGCTGTTTTTTCTTCAACAGCGCCATTACGTCAGCATCACAGCCCTTTTCCGCACTTATTATCTTCGTTGTTAAACGATTTTCTTTTTTCTTTCCCACCCGAACGATACGTTTCACCAGCACCATGATGGTTTTCTCAATATCGGCTCCCTCATCCACACCTTGGTCCATGGAAAGGGAAGAGATTAAAGCCAGATCATCCTCATCGGTTAATTTGGCCATCACCGAAGTGACAAAGTTCCCCTGCACCGGGGAAGTATCAGCCAGGACACCGGCAATGCGCCGATATCGCTCGGAATAAAAATAGTCAAATGCACCGCTATCCATGATTTTTCCGATAAAATCAGGATAGGCCAGCATGATGGACAGAACCTGCCGTTCCCTAGGGTCGGAATCCCGGGGGACGTTAACCTCTTCTTCAACCTGCGGAGCCATCAAAGGGCCGGCCGCCTGGGTTCTGTCACGATGATATTGCTGGCGAACCTTTTCCAGGACCGCCTTTTCATCGATATTTAATTTTTCAGCGATTTCTTTTATGTAAAGGGATCTCAGGGCACTGTCCTGGATAACCGCCAGATGGGACTTCATATCCTCCAGCACC
>JAKSBM010000628.1 GCA_022361135.1 Desulfobacterales bacterium
CTTCTTCGTTGTAAACCAAGGGCACATCGTAGATACAATCCACATCCTTGGCCGTGAAAACCGAATCCGTATCCACGTTGCAGAAAAGAGCAATCTTCTTTTTAATGTCCTGGGAGAGGTAACTTTCGGTGCGACAAAGGAGGATGTCGGGCTGAATACCGATGGACCGCAATTCCTTGACGCTGTGCTGGGTGGGTTTAGTCTTCACCTCGCAGGCGGTCTTGATATAGGGAACCAGGGTCAGGTGAATGTAAATGACATTGTGGGATCCCACATCGGCCTTGAACTGACGGATGGCCTCCAGGAAAGGAAGGGACTCAATGTCCCCAATGGTGCCGCCGATTTCAACCAGAACCACGTCCACATCCTTGGACACCAGGTGGATGCTCTGTTTAATTTCATCGGTAATGTGGGGAATCACCTGCACGGTTCCCCCCAGGTATTCCCCTTTTCTTTCCTTGGAAATAACCTGGTGGTAAATTTTACCGGTGGTGAAATTGTTGTTTTTCCCCAGCTTGGCAGTGGTGAAGCGTTCGTAGTGGCCCAAGTCCAGATCGGTTTCCGCACCATCATCTGTCACATAAACCTCTCCATGCTGAAAGGGGTTCATGGTTCCCGGGTCCACATTAATATAGGGATCGAGTTTCTGGATGGTTACGGACAGCCCCCGGCTTTCCAGCAGGGTTCCAATGGCGGCGGAAGCAAGTCCTTTTCCCAGGGATGAAAGCACCCCTCCGGTCACAAAAATATACTTGGTGTTTTCAGCCATCAAATCCTCACTTCATTTGATTGTTTATATTGATTTTAATTTTGTATCAACGACATAACATGCGGCTTTATTGAAGATTGTCAACCGCAGGCTCAACAGATAAGGCTTTAATTTCAGCAACATCAAACAATTCGGGGGAAAATTCAGAAGAAAGGCGAAGGTCCTCCACGCGGATCCGGACGACCTCTTTTCCGTCCATGAGAATATCGGTTTCAAGGGGGTACCAGCTTTTGCTCACCTGCTGCCAGTTCCCATAACGGAATTCCAGATTGTGGCCCCCCTGACGGATCAGGTAGCGCAAGGGCATCAGGCTTTCCTTGTCAATCCAGAGGCTGGGAAAATCCAGGGGGTCGCCCTGCATGGGGTCTGGCTTCCCAATGACATAGCAAACCTGCCCCTGATACCGGCGCAATGCCCCGGCGTCGATATGAACCCCGGCCCCTTTCAATGCCTTGGTCATTAAAAGGGCATCCCGGAACAGAAGCGGAACCATGGCGTAATCCAGGGGGGATTGTTCAATGGAAACCGACTGGTCCTCCCCCACCCGTATATGGGCATCCCCGGATTGAACCGTCAGGTTCAGCACTTCATCGCTCCCCGGACGGCGCACTTCGGAACGGAACCGATCGGGAAACCCCAAACGCAGGGTTTCGTAAAAGAGCTCCTCTTCTCCGTCCTCACGGATCAGGCTTCGGGTCTGGAAGCATTGAATTCCGACGGGCCGCTTGATTTTACGGACCACCATATGCAAAAGGTGAGGCGTTTGGGGAACAAACGCCTCACCCAGGTTCACCAGGCAAAGGGTGAACAGAATTACCAACACAAAAATTGGATTTTTTTTATTCATTCACTCAACAATTAGATAAAGAGATCTTCGGGAAATACAGCACCCTCTCCAAGACGTTCTTCAATGCGGATCAATTGGTTGTACTTGGCCACACGATCGGAACGGGACATGGAACCGGTTTTGATCTGCCCGGCGTTGACGGCCACGGCCAGGTCGGCAATAAAGGCATCTTCGGTCTCACCGGATCTATGGGAAACCACGGTGGTGTAACCGGAATCCTTGGCCATCTGAATGGTGTCCAGGGTTTCAGTCAGGGTGCCAATCTGATTCAATTTAATAAGGATGGAGTTACCGATGCCTTCGCGGATGCCCCGCTTGAAGATATCCGGGTTGGTGACAAAGATGTCATCCCCCACAATCTGGATCTGGTTGCCCAAACGCTGGGTCATGAGTTCCCAGTTTTCCCAGTCGCCTTCGGCCAGGCCGTCTTCGATGGAATAGAGGGGATATTTTTCAACCAGATAGGCGTAGTAGTCAATGAGATCCTCGGCGGACATATCCTTGCCTTCGGAGGCAAAATGATATTTCCCTTCGGCGTAGAACTCGGAAGCTGCGGCATCCAGGGCAATACCAATGTCCTTGCCCGCAACATAACCGGCCGCTTCAATGGCATTGATGATATACTCGATGGCCTCTTCGTTGGAATTCAGGTCCGGTGCAAATCCACCCTCATCCCCAACGGCGGTGTTCAGTCCCTTTTCCTTGAGGATTTTTTTCAGGTGATGGAAGGTTTCAGCCCCCATGCGCACGGCGTCGGAAAGGGATGCAGCGCCAAAGGGAAGGATCATGAATTCCTGGATGTCCAGGTTATTGGCCGCATGGGCCCCGCCGTTGATGACGTTCATCATGGGAACGGGCATGACCCGGGCATTAACCCCACCCAGGTGCTGGTAGAGGGGGATATCGCAGGCATCGGCGGCGGCACGGGCAGCGGCCAGGGAAACCCCGAGGATGGCATTGGCGCCCAGACGGGATTTGTTGTCGGTTCCGTCGATTTCAATGAGGGTCTTGTCCAGACCGGCCTGGTCCATGGCATCATAGCCAATGATTTCGGGAGCAATGACTTCATTAACATTGGCAACGGCGTTCTGAACACCCTTGCCCATGAAGCGGTTTTCCTGCTTATCTCTCAGCTCCAGGGCTTCACGGGTGCCGGTGGAGGCACCGGAGGGAACCGCAGCACGCCCCATGGCACCGCAGGCGAGTGTGACTTCCACTTCCACGGTGGGGTTGCCTCTGGAATCAAGAATCTCTCGTGCTTTGACATCAATTAACTCTGTCATTTCTTCCTCTTTTATATATGTATTAGGATTTCATGGAATGGTCCGTTTGATTTTCGATATTAATATCAATATCCCAGGTCACATTCAAGGATAAATCCGGGCCGGATTTCCCCCAGCCGATTCCATGGAATTCAAAGCCCTGCCCTCCCCGGGGAATTTGTCTTTCCTTGACAAAGGAAATCGACTTTTATATGTAGCTTTAGGATGTTTGGATTTACGGATTATATCACTACATAAAGGAGCAGACATGAACATACTTTTTTTCGGTCCCAACGGAAGCGGTAAAGGAACCCAGGGCGCCATTCTCAAAGAAAAATACAATATTGCCCACATTGAATCCGGCGGAATTTTCCGGGAAAACATCAAGGGCGGAACCGAGCTGGGCAAAAAAGCCAAGGAATATATCGACAAGGGTGATCTGGTACCCGATGAAATTACCATCCCCATGGTATTGGATAGACTGAAACAGGACGATTGCAAAGGTGGATGGCTGCTGGACGGCTTCCCCCGCAACAAGGTTCAGGCTGAAAAACTCCACGCCTCCCTGGTTGAAGCTGGCATGCAGCTGGACTACGTCATTGAAATGATCCTGGACCGCCAGATTGCCAAAAACCGTATCATGGGACGTCGTCTCTGTGAAAACGACAACAACCATCCCAACAACATTTTCATCGATGCCATCAAACCCGACGGAGACAAATGCCGGGTATGCGGCGGTGCCCTGAGCGCCCGTGATGATGACCAGGACGAAACTGCCATCGACAAACGTCATTCCATTTATTATGACACCGATACCGGCACCCTGGCCTCTGCATACTATTTCAAAGATCTGGCCGAAAAAGATGACAAGGTTAAATACCTGACCCTGGCCGGTGAACAGGAACTCAAAGCCGTTACGGACGAGCTGCTGTCCAAGCTCTAATCCACCGCGGTCGGTTGATTATAAAGATGAAAACCGTTGGGAATTTTTCCCAACGGTTTTTTCTCCTTGATTTCGTGTCCCTTTTTTGCTAAAAATCCGGGTTATAAATATTCTATATTTAAATCCACTATGAAAGGGGCGATGTTTTTTGAAGGAAATTACGGTAACGGTTATTGATAATGATGTTGAAAAAGCCTTAAGAATCCTGAAGAAGAAAATCCAGAATGATGGACTCTTCAAGCGTCTTAAAGTTAAAAAGCATTATGAAAAACCATGTCAATACAGAAGACGTAAGATGAGAGAAGCAATGAGAAGACAACGCATTGCAGCCTCCAGATCTCGCAGAAAACGCAGTTAATCCATCTTTTATAATTAACCCGGCCGATTGTAATCAGTTTTACAGTCAGCCGGGTTTTTTTTTGTGCAAATTATGGCGAATATCTCTTACCAGGAATGCCTGGACCGAATCTACCACCTGGGACGCTTCGGCATTAAGCTGGAATTGTCCACCATTGGGAATATTCTCAGATTCCTCAATGATCCCCAAAAAACCTATCACACCGTCCACGTGGCCGGCACCAACGGCAAGGGCTCCACAGCCACCTACATTGCATCCATATTAAGGGAGGCCGGATTCAAGACCGGCATCTACACCTCCCCCCATCTGATCAAATTCAACGAGCGGATCTGCGTGGATGGAAAAGAAATTTCAGACGATGAGGTGGTGGAAGCCTACGAAGCGGTCAACGCCGTGGACATTGGAAAACGCAAGGCCACCTTTTTTGAGATTGCAACGGCCATGGCCTTTTACCATTTTGCCAAGGCCGATGTGGAATGGGCGGTCATTGAAACCGGCATGGGCGGACGCTTTGATGCCACCAACGTCATGCAGCCCCAGGCCAGCGTCATCACCAACCTTTCCATTGAGCACACCGATTACCTGGGGTCCACCATCAAGGACCTGGCCAATGAAAAGGGGGGGATCATCAAGGGGAATACTCCGGTGATCACGGCGGTGTCCCAGCCGTCCGGCATTGAGGTTATCAAAACCCTTTCCCAGGAAAAGAAGGCCCCCCTCTACCGGTTCAAGCATGATTTTTCCATCCGGAAAACCCCCAAAAAGGAAACCTTGAACTACAGAGGCCTCCACCAGAACTTCACCAATCTGACCCAACCCCTGCCCGGGGAGCACCAGCGGGAGAACCTGAGCCTGGGACTGGCGGCCTGCGAATTGATCTTCGATCGATTCCAGGGCAATGACGACCGCTATAATCTGGATCAGGAGTTGGTTGAGAAGGGGCTGGCAGAGGCCAAATGGCCCGGCCGCCTGGAAGTGATCCAGGAAGACCCCGTGGTCATCGTGGACGGGGCACATAACTTAAAGGCCGCCCAGGTCCTGGGAAAATATCTGACCCAGACCCAGGCCGATAAAAAACTCACCCTGGTCATCGGCATCCTGGATGATAAACCCTATGCTGAAATGCTCCAGCATCTGGTTCCGTGTGCCCAACGGGTAATTATCACCAAGGCAAAAATCGATCGGAGCCTGGAAACCGAGGTTCTGGTGGAAGCCGTAAAAAAAATTAAGGACTGTGAACTCCAGGTTATCGAAGACGTCAAAGAAGCGGTAAGCTTTGCGATTTCAAGCAGTTCCAAAGAAGATGCCATTTGCATTGCCGGCTCACTTTATGTGGCCGGGGAAGCAAAGGAAAAATTTTCTATGGACTTTCTGCCATAATCTGGTATAACCCTTTTGTCTTTGCGCGCCCGTAGCCCAGTGGATAAGGCGTCAGCCTCCGAAGCTGAAGATCGCTGGTTCGATTCCAGCCGGGCGCGCCATTCAAACCTCTCCATGACTCCAAAATTAAAAATAGCCCTGATATCATACCGGTCCAACCCCCATTGTGGAGGACAAGGTGTTTATGTTCGTCATTTGAGCCGTGCCCTCACCGACCTGGGCCACCAGGTGGATGTCATTGCCGGTCCTCCGGATCCCCAGCTCACAGGGAATGCCCAATTAAAAATGCTGGAGACCCTGGATCTGTACAATGCCGAAGATCCCTTTCGCACCCCGCGAATCCATGAACTCAAGGACCCCATCAATCTATTGGAATGGCTGGACGTGTCCAGCATGGGATATCCGGAACCCTGGACATTCGGCATGCGGCTGAAACGGTACATGAAGGGGAAAACCCGGGGCTACGACATTGTCCATGACAACCAGAGCCTATCCTACGGCCTGCTCTCCCTGTCCAGGGAAGTGCCGGTGACCGCCACCATCCACCATCCCATGACCGTGGATCGCCGACTGGCGGTGAAGGCGGAGTCATCTTTTCCCGGAAAGCTCAAAGCCCTGCGCTGGTATTCCTTCATCGGCATGCAAAAACGTGTGGCCCGAAGACTTTCAAAGATCATCACCGTATCGGAAAGTTCCCAGCGGGACATTGCCAGGGAGTTTAAAATTCCGGAAAATCGCTTTTCCGCCATCCCCATCGGCATTGATCTGGAGAATTTCCATCCCCTGGATCACATCAAACGGATTCCGGGACGTATCATTGTAACCAACAGTGCAGACACCCCCCTAAAGGGACTCTACCACCTGCTCCATGCCCTGGAAGATTTGTTGAAAAAGGGCAAGGCCAGCCTGACGGTCATCGGTACCCCCAAAAAGGACGGGGGCATTGAAAATCTGGTCAAAAAACTCGATCTGGGGAATTACATCCACTTCACCGGGCGCATCGACCACCATCAATTCATCCGGGAATATGCCCGGGCCTCCCTGGCCGTGGTCCCTTCCCTCTATGAGGGATTTGGCCTGCCCGTGGGCGAAGCCATGGCCTGCGGCCTGCCTGTAATCTCCACCACCGGCGGGGCCCTGCCCGAGGTGGCCGGAGATGCCGCCTACCTGGTTCCGCCCGGAGATGCCACTGCCCTGCGCCGGGCCGTGGTGGAGCTTCTGGATGATCCGGTCCAATGTCAGCGCCTGGCCCAGAAGGGGTATAACCGGGTGCTTTCCGAATTCACCTGGGAAAAAACCGCCCAGAAAACCGCCCAATTCTACCAGGAGGTCATCCGTGATTACCATTGATTTCAACAAGCTCAACCTGGAACCCGGCGGTCACTTTCTGGACATCGGATGCGGCGAAGGGCGACACATGGTGGAGGCCTGTCGCCAAAACAAAACCCATTGCATGGGCGGGGACTATGGATACGACAACCTGGTTTTCACCCGGGACAAACTCCATTTCCACGAAGCCATAGATGATCTCAAATGCAGTCAATGGGCCCTGTCCACAATGGATGCCACCGCCCTGCCCTTCCAGGACGCACAATTTGATGCCGTGGTTTGCTCTGAAGTTTTGGAACACATCCCCGACGACGACACCGCCATTGATGAATTGGTGCGCATCACCAAGCCCGGAAAAATCCTGGCCGTCAGTGTGCCCCGATCCTTCCCGGAAAAGATCTGCTGGCACCTTTCCGATGAATACTTCAATGCCAACATGGGCCATGTGCGAATCTACGATAAAACAGCTCTGATCCAAAAGATCCAGAGCCGGGGCATGACCCATTTTGCCTCCCATTTCGCCCACAGTATCCACACCCCCTATTGGTGGCTAAAATGCCTTGTGGGGCCCAACCGGACCGACTCTTGGGCAGTGAACCTTTACCATCGGTTCCTGGTCTGGGACCTGATGAAACAACCCAGGTTCACCCGCACCCTGGATCAATTCCTCAATCCCATCCTGGGAAAAAGCATCGTCCTTTATTTTAAAAAGCACCAAGGTTGATTCCCAACACCAGATCCAACCGACTTTTATTTTTCCATGGGTCTGGTATACTCCCTTAAATGGTTTCCATTCCCAAGCTCCGAAATCCAATGAAATGGCAGCCCATGGGGATTTAGAATCTTAATTCGACCCCAGGCAAAGCAGGCAATTCCGCAAACCCAAAAAGGGGGCCGAATCTTCAGTGGGATTCCCTTGGGGAAAGAAACCCAACCCATTACCAGAGGGAGTTCCATGCGCATTTCATTTTTAATCGGTATCGGCCTTTGTCTTATTGTATTGCAATCCTGCACCAGTCAACTCCCAAGCCCGGCACCGACCCAACCTGGACCCCAGGACCCATTGATTGACAAAATTCTGGACACGGCCAACGGCGAACTCATCCCCTTTGAAGGGCTCATGGCAAAAATACAGGATGCCGACGTCATCTACCTGGCCGAAAAACACGACAACCCCCGCCACCACAGTATTCAGCAAAAGATCATCCAACGGCTCTGCCGGGATAATTGCGACCCCATCCTGGGTTTTGAATTTTTCTCCGTATACGACACAGCCGTCCTCATGACCTATGTGGATGCAGCCAAGTCCCCCCACCCCAAAATGAAAAAAAAGACCAAGGGGTCAGCCATGCCCAAAAAACACGGCAAGGCCTACCAAAGGAAAATGGAAAAACGATTGCGCAGCCAATTGGAATGGGAGAACCAATCCGATGACATGTGGAAATTTTATTATGATCTGCTGAAGCTGGCCAAGGCCAATAAACTCCAGGCCGCCGGCCTGGACCTGACCTCGGCCCAAAAGAAAAGAATCCTGCGCAGGGGCATGGAGCAACTCACCCAGATGGAAAAAAATTATATCTTTTCCACGGGGTATGAGAATCCCCAATACGCCGCCCATATGAAGGAAATTTTTAAGCAGGTTCACTGCGGCATGGGCAATCCGGCCATGCTGGACAAACAATACCAGACCTGGCTGGCCCGCAACGACACCATGGCCCGATCCATCACCCAGCTTTCCCGGGAAAAACGCAAGGGCCCGGTGGTGGTCATAGTCGGCGGCGGTCACACCGTCCATGGCCTGGGCATTGTGGACCGGGTGGCACACTTGAATCCCCAATTGTCACAGGTGATCCTGGGGCTCACTGAAGTTTCCGCCCAGGGCCGCCCGGCAGAAGACTACCTCACCCCCTTGGAATTGGAGGGGTTTGATCCCACCCCACCCGGGGATTTTCTCTGGTTCACCCCACGGGTTTCCAATGGAGATCCCTGCAAAAAATTTAAGAAGATGTTGGAAAGGATGAAGGGGGACAAAAATCCTCGGACACCGGACGCCTGAATTTTTGACCCTCATTGAGGATATGATCCTTAAGCCAGTTTTCAATGGTCTTAATGATCTCTGAATTCAGAACATGTTTCCCCCGGTGGATATCCAACCGAAACTGATCCAGTCGCTTCATGAAGGCCTCGTGGATATTGCGGTGGCGGTCCCGGTCATGGAAACCAATGCGTTCTTGATATTCTTCTTCATATTTGAAGTGATATCTTCCGTATTCTTCCATGGCCTCCAGGGCTTCAATGCCGGTCTTGCGAAAGTCATTCCCATCGGGCCCCATCATACGTTCATGGGCCTTATTATAAATGGCAATCCATTCCTTGTGCTGGTTATCAATGGTTTCATCGCCCACACTGAAGGCTTCGGTCCACTCAATCAGCGGCATGTTCAACTCCTTGCTTTCATACGGTTAACATCCCATTTACCACATGGTTTCCACGGAAATGAAACAAAGGCTTTCCCCCTCATAAAACGGCAATCCGCCCTGCCCGGGTCCCCCCAATTAATCCTTTACATCCCCGGGAAAAACCCTTTATAAATAAAACATCATCCGTGGAAAATCCAATCCCAATTCGCCCTTATTCTTAACCCATAAGGAGAAATAAAATGTCCAAAAAAGCCTGCCCCACCTGCAAAGGCACCAAAATCGTTCCTGGAAACTGCGAATGCCACCATGAGTGGCGGACCACCGACGGCGAAGGCAGTTACGATGACTGCCATTGCGAACCCGATCAGGACTGTCCGGACTGTAAGGGAACCGGAGAAGTCCAGGCATAACCCCTATTTCATGATATAGGTTGCAGTGCCGGTGGCGATGCGAATCTCTTTTTCATTGAACAAATCGATTTTGGCCACCACAATTCGTGAACCGGCACGGATCAACCGGCTTTTACAGACAAATTCACTGCCCTTTCCCGGGCGCAGATAGTCCACCCGCATGTCCACGGTGCCCATGGCGGTCAATTTTTCGTAAAGGCTTTCCTCGTCAACATCTTCGTGGAATTTGACACAGGCGATCAATCCACTCAAGCCCCCGGTCAGATCAATGACCGAGGCCGTTACCCCGCCGTGTAGAATCCCCACAACGGAATTACCGATCAATTTGTCTTCCATGGAAAACCGGGTTACGGCTTCAGCGGTTTCATAATCCAGGTAATCAATATCAATACCCAATACCTTGTTAAAGGGAATATGCTCAAGGTAATAGGACTTAATCTGCTCCAAAACGTACGCACTATCCATACCACATCCCTCCCATTTGACATCTTCAACACAGGTCCCGGGCGATTTTTCCCGGGCTAATTCCGCTTCAACACCCCCAGGGTCAAGGTCATTTCCAATGGGGTAAACCCACCGTCGGCCAAAACCTTTTCGTAAACCATGCGGGGTGCCTGCCCCCCCTTTTCAGGATCCATGAAAATATCGTGGATCACCAGGTAACCACCGGGAATAATATGGGGCGCCCAGGTCATATAATCATTGAGGGCGGCTTCATAGGAATGGCCCCCGTCAATGAAGACCATGGACAATGGGGTCTGCCACATGCGTCCCACAATGGTGGACGAAGACACAATGGGCACCACCCACTCCTCCAGGTCGGCCCGTTCCAGGCTCCGCCGCAGAAAGGGAAGGGTATTCACCCCCTTGGTCCGCTGGTCGTAGAGTTCCGGGTCAAAGTATTCTTCACCGGGCTGCTGCTCTTCGGATCCCCTGTGATGATCAATGGTGTAAAGCTGGGATTCCCTTTCCCGGCAGGCGGTCCCAAGGATCACGGCAGACCGGCCGCAATAGCTGCCAATTTCAAGCATGGGCCCCATTTCAGCAGCCTCCAGGGCAACTTCATGGAGGCGGATCACTTCTTTATCGTCCATGAACCCCTTGATCTGGTTCAGGAAATCAAAATCCATCTTCTTCATAATTCTTTACCAGAACTTCCCTTCCCTTGGCCCCGATCTGGGGTCCGATAATGCCTTCGTGTTCCATGATTTCAATGAGCCGGGCCGCCCGGTTATAGCCGATGCGAAGCCGCCTTTGCACATAGGAGATGGAAGCCTGGCCCGACTGGGTAACCACGGCCACGGCTTCATCATATTTTTCATCGTATTCGGAATCATCAATGTCCTTGGCCCCGTCTTCTTCATCCCCCATGGTGATCTCTTCATTGTATTCGGGCTTGCGCTGCTCCTTGAGAAAGGCAGTGATTTTCCCGATTTCATCCTCGGAGATATAGGCACCCTGGATCCGGACCAGCTTGGAGGTGCCCGGCGGGCAAAAGAGCATGTCCCCGTTACCCAGCAGGTTCTCAGCCCCGCCCTGGTCAATGATGATTCTGCCGTCGATCTTGGAGGACACCTGGAAGGAAATCCGGGTGGGGAAGTTGGCCTTAATGGTACCGGTCAACACGTCTGCCGAGGGTCTCTGGGTGGCCAGGATTAAATGGATTCCCGCAGCCCGGGCCATCTGGGCCAGACGGGTCAGGGCAAATTCCACATCCTTGGACGCCACCATCATGAGGTCGGACAACTCATCCACAATGACCACAATATAGGGGAGTTCCTCCCGGACCTCCGCCCCATCCTCCGGAGGATTCTTCTTCTCCTCCCGGATCCGCTGGTTGTACTGGCCCAAATTTCGCAGCCCGCTCTGCTCCAGCAGCTCATACCGGCGCTCCATTTCACGCACCGCCCAATAGAGGGCATTGGTGGCCTTTTTCATATCCGTGACCACCGGGGAGATCAAATGGGGAATATCATTGTAGACCGACAATTCAATGCGCTTGGGGTCGATCATGATGAACTTCACCTCGTCCGGGGTGGCCTTGTAGAGCAGGCTGATGATCATGGAGTTCAAGCCCACACTCTTACCCGTACCCGTGGCACCGGCAATGAGCAAATGGGGCATCTTATCCATCTTGGTGGCCACGGCCCGTCCCATGAGGTCCTTACCCAGCCCCAAGGTGAGCAGGGAATCGCATTGGACAAATTCCTTGGATGCCACCAACTCCCGGAGCAACACCATCTCCCGTTCTTCATTGGGAATCTCAATGCCCACCACGTCCCGGCCGGGGATGGGGGCCACAATCCGAATGGAGATGGCAGACAGGGCCAGGGCCAGGTCATCGGCCAGGTTCACAATCTTGGAAAGCTTCACCCCGGCAGCCGGCCGGTATTCAAAGGTGGTGATCACCGGACCGGGCAGGATTTCCACCACATCACCCTTTACATTGAAATCCTTGAGTTTGTTTTCCAGGATCCTGGCCTTGCTCTGGAGAAGGTCGGCGTCAATGTTCCGTTCCACCTTTTCCTTCTCCCTGAGGAAGGAAATGGTGGGAAGGTGGAAAACCTCTGCCTCCCGGATGTCCTTGAGTACGGGTTTATCCTTCACATATTCCCGGTCGTCGGTCTCCACGGAACGAATCTGGACCTGGGGCTCCAGAACATCGTCCAGGGCAATGGAATCATCGGGCTCAAACACGGCCGAGGGTTCCACCACGGGAACCACCTTGGCCGATGCGGCCTTGCTCACCTTTTCATCTTCGTCGCCAGCCCGGATCCGAGCCTTTTTAACCGGGGCATCCTTTTCCGGAGAAGCCGCTTCATCGGACCGTTTCCAGGGCAAACGCAGCCCCTTTTCCTCGGTCTTGTTTTTCTTTTTCCTCGGCTTAACGTTCTTGGGTTTCACCGGCTTGGCCGCCCGTTTTTTCCGCCGGGCTGCCATGGCTTTATTCACATGGTCGATGAATCCGTTGAAATCCTGGGAGATGGTTTCCCCCAGCTGAACCAGATTTTTCCGTATCCACAGAAGAAGATTAACCAGGGAAATCCCCGTGGAGAGGACAAAGCCCACCAGGAGAAAAAAGCAGAGCACGGTGATGGTGCCCACGATGTTGACATAGCGCAGCAAAAAGCCCACCAGGGCCTCGCCCACCAGCCCGCCGGCCGGAACCAGGGTTCCGTTGAGGGCATAGGCATTTTTGAACAAAAAGAAAAATCCCCCGGTGCCCACCATGAGAATCAGGCCGCCCAATAGGGTGAGTCCCATGATCTTTCCCGGCTTGGACTTGAAATACCAAAGGCAGAGCAAGCCCATGATCACGGGCAGCCAATAGGCCCCCATGCCGAAAACAAAGATAAAAAGCCCGGCAAGATGTGCTCCCACCAGGCCAAACATATTATGTGTATTTTCAGGTAGACTGAGAACCCCGTTCCCAATGCAGGGGTCGTCTGCATGGTAGGAATAGAGGCTCACGGCGGTCAGGATAATAAAGAAAAAAAGCAGCAGGCTTTTCAATTCCTGTTTCATACTTCAATAATCACCGGTACGATAAATGGCTTCCGGTTAATGGCGAAACCGAAATATTGTTTCAATTCCTTTTGTAATTTCTTTCGAATGAGTTCCACACGGTTGGGGACACCGGGCTGGATTTCATCCAGGATTTCCAGGATCACACATTGGGCGTCATCCACCAGATAGCCGGTGGCCGAATCAAAGACAAATCCCTTGGATACCAATTCCGGTCCGTGGAGGACCACCCCGGTTTCTTCGTCAATGATCATGTTCACCACAACCAGACCGCCCTCGGAAAGTTCCCGCCGTTCCCGAAGGACGCTGCGGCCCACATCGCCGATGCCCTTGCCGTCCACCAGGATTCGACCGGTGTGAACCTGTCCCTCCAAGTGGGCGCCATCCTTATCAAAACCAATGACCTTGCCGTTTTCCATGACAAATACATTTTCACGGGACATGCCCTGCTTTTCCGCCAGACGGGCATGGACCACCAGATGGCGGTACTCCCCATGGATGGGGATGAAATACTTGGGCTTGGTCAGATTCAACATGAGCTTGAGCTCTTCCTGGTGGGCATGGCCAGAAGCATGGATCTGGGCCACCTTGGAATAGACCACGTCGGCCCCCCGGCGATAGAGGCGATTGATGATATTGGCAATGGCCTTTTCATTCCCGGGAATATATTTGGAAGAAAGAATCACCGTATCCCCCTTCTTAATGGCCAGGTGTTTATGAACACCGGACGCCATGCGGGTCAGGGCAGACATGGGTTCCCCCTGGCTGCCCGTGGTGATGATCAAGACCTTGTCATCGGGATGGGCATTGCTTTCCTTGACATCGAGAATGGTTTCCGGCGGGGCTTTAATGTGTCCCAGGCTGGCGGCCACGGAAACCATCTGTTCCATGGAGCGGCCATTGAAAACCACCTTGCGATTGTGGAGAAGTGCAATGTCGATGACCTGCTGAATCCGGAAAACATTGGAGGCAAAGAGGGCCACAATCACCCACCCCTTGACCTCGGAAATCACCTTTTCCAGGTTCTGGGCCACCTCCTGCTCGGAAATGGTATAGCCCTCCACTTCCACATTGGTGGAGTCGGACAACAACGCCAGAACCCCTTCGGCCCCGAAACGGGCAAAGGTGGAGATATCTGTATTTTTCATGGGATCGGCATTGTGGGAAATCCGGAAATCGCCGGTGTGGACCACCACCCCTTCGGGGGTGCGGATGGCCAGCCCCACCCCATCAATGGTGGAATGGCTGACCCGGATGGGCTCGATCTCAAAGGGATCTATGGTCAGGGTCTCTCCGGGTTTGACCAGGTTCAGGTCCACCCGGGTATTGAGCTCGAATTCAACCAGCTTATTCCGGACAATGCTCAGGGTAAAGGCCGTGCCGTAGACCGGAATGCGAAATTCCTTGAGCAGATAGGGAAGCGCCCCGATGTGATCTTCATGGGCATGGGTGATGAAAATTCCCTGGACCTTTTCCCGGTTTTCCCTGAGATAATTCATGGCCGGGATGACGATATCCACCCCCAGCATGTAGTCTTCGGGGAACAT
Source organism: Desulfobacterales bacterium (assembly GCA_022361135.1). The sequence continues at coordinate 14,791 of JAKSBM010000628.1, forward strand.
GAGTCCGGCATCAACGATGAAGATGGTATCTCCGTATTCCACCACCATCATATTGAGGCCGATTTCGCCCAGCCCGCCCAGCGGTATAAGTTTTAACATGGTGTGCACCTAAGAAAAGTTAAATGCGAATGGACAATTTTTCCAAAATGGCATCGGCCTGCTGGATTAACCATTCCCGCTGTTCCCTGGTTGCATAGCCCATGCAATCGCATTTGATATTGTTTTTGATCCGGACCAGAAGCTCGCAGGACAGGTAGGTTTCTTCCAACATCAACGCAAATACATGGGGTTGACACTCGGTGTGGGCAGCCTGTTCGGGAGTCAGCAGATCTTTGTCCAGTTCAATCCAATAGATCCCCCCCAGGGGGGATTTGTCGACGTGTTGATCTAAGTAGTCTTTCAACGCCTTGTAGTCCTCAAGGCGTAATCCATCTAGTACATATTGTTTCATATCGAAGGGTATTAGCACATAAAGCCATGCTTATGCAACTGCTAAGCCCAATTAATTCAGGGGATTTAGGCCCTTGCCCGGGGCGGTTTGGCCAGGGCCATAAAATTACCGCCCAGAACTAGAAATAAACCGAATAAAGCCTGGGGATTCCAATGATATCCTTCAAATACGGAAGAGATAACCAGGGCCACCACCGGTACCACCATGATGGTATAGGCGGCCTTATCCGCACCAATCCGACCGATGAGGGTCAGATAACTGCCAAAGCCGATGATGGTGCCGAAGACAGCCAGATAAACCAGGGATCCAACATAGGCCGGGGTCATGACAAAATTAAACTCCTTGCCCAGAACCAGGGCAATGACAAAGAGCAGCAGCGCCCCATATCCCATGCCAAAGGCATTGGCCTGGACCACGGGAATCTGATTCCGGGAATTCCGGGCCGAAGAGATATTCCCCAAAGAGGCCAGAAATACACTGCCCAGGCCAAAGAGAATGCCCATGAAACCGGCATCGTCAGCGTCAAAGGCCTGGATCTCCGGCATGAAGATCATGATGGTGCCCACGGTGCCCAGCAGGGCTCCCAGGATCATCTTCCGCTCCACCGGGTCCCTAAGGAAGACCGCACCATTGGCAATGTTCAAAAAAACAATGGAGGAGAAAAGAACCGCCACCAACCCCGAGGTGAGATAAATTTCCGAAATGTAAACCAACCAATAGTTCAAGGAAAACAAAAAGGTGCCGGTGAGGGCCATGTACCCATGTTCGGACAGGGTAAATTTCAAGGAAAGCCCCCGCAGCTTGCAAAACACCATGAGAATGGCCGAGGAAAGGGTAAAGCGATAAATCACCGATACCATGGGATCCACCGTACCCAGTTGATATTTGATGCCAATCCATGTGGATCCCCAGATCACAATGGTCACAACGTAGAGAAATAAGATTTTCATGGGCCCTCCCCCGGCTTTTCTTTGGGAATCGCAGATTCAATTTGATTTTAAAGCGGCCATTATATAAGAATCCATAGAAAAGAACAGAGACAAAACCACTAAAATTCGACCGGAACAGATTCCATGGCCCCTTCTTCCAATTTCAGATATGTGACCCTGGCCGATCAAATCCAGGACAATATCATGGAGGGCACCTTCCGCCCCGGCGACAAGCTCCCCTCCCTTCGAAAACTCCACAACCAACTGGGGCTTTCCATCTCCACCATCCACCAGGCGTATATTGAACTGGAAAAACGGGGACGGGTGGAGGCCCGGGAAAAATCCGGCTTCTATGTCCTGGACCTCAAAGAAACCCTGCGGCCCAAACCCGTGCGGGAAACGGCCCCCGCCCAAGCCGGTCCGGTGAAGGTCAACCATCTGGCCCATGCCATCATTTCCGATCTGGCCTGTCCGGACATCCTCCAATTGGGTGCGGCCATCTGCTCCAAGGAACTCATGCCCCTGAAGCAGCTCACCCGGATTCAAAAATCCCTGGGCAGCCAGGAAATCGGCAATCAACTGTCCAACTACGGGGATCCCATGGGCAACATGGAATTGCGCACGGCCCTGGCAAAGCGCATGATCGGCCTGTCCTGCACCGTCTCCCCCAATGATATCATCACCACCACGGGCTGCCTGGATGCCGTAGGCTTATGCCTGAAAGCCGTAACAAAGCCCGGGGACACCGTCTTGGTGGAGTCCCCCTCTTCCACAGCCTGCTCCAGCTTTTGGAGGATTTGAATCTCTTTGTGGTGGAATTGCCCGGCTGCCCGGAACAGGGCATCTGCCCGGATGATTTTGAAAAAGCGGTCACCACCCATCCCATAAAAACCTGCATCCTCAATCCCAATTTCCAGAACCCCCTGGGTTCGGTGATTCCCAAAGGGGCCAAGGCACGGATCATGGACATTGCACGGGCCCACGACATCACCCTCATCGAGGATGATATCTATGGGGATCTATATTTTGACGGCGCCCGCCCGTCCACACTGAAGAGCATGGACTCCGAGGGACGGGTCCTCTACTGCGCCAGTTTTTCCAAAACCCTGGTACCGGGCCTGCGTACGGGCTGGGTCCTGCCCGGACGCCACCGGGACCAGCTCATCCGCATCAAAATCAACACCACCATTTCCAACCCGGACATCAATCAGGTGGTGGTGGCCCGTTTCATTGAGACCGGGGCCTATGACCGCCATTTAAGGCAATTTCGAAACCAGATCAAAAACCAGGCCTCGGCCCTTTCCATTGCCCTGGCCCGTCACTTCCCCCCTTCGGCCCGATTTACATTTCCCCGGGGCGGCATGTTCATCTGGGTGGTCCTGCACAGGGCCATGGATGCCATGGAAATTTTCCACCGGGCCCGGGAAGAAAAGATATCCATCCTACCGGGAACCATCTGTTCGGCCACGGGCCAATACAACCATTGCCTGCGCATCAATTGGGGAATAAAATGGGATGATCGCATGGAAAAGGGAATCCAGACCCTGGGAAGAATTATCCAGGATCTATACCGGGAGAAGAACCTCACCTGATCCCCCGCGACCCAATGGAGTCAAGGTGGAAAATCCCGTGCCTACCGGCGGGATGAAGTGGCCAAAAGCAGGCTGAACCCAATGAAAGCCGATCCGGAAATTCGCTGAATCCACCGCCCCCGACCGGGCCGTACAAACCAGGAACGGGCCCGGTGGGCCAGAATCCCATAGGCCATGAGAAAGAAAAAAGAAAAGCACATGAGCACGGCAATGAGAAGGCTGAACTGGGGAACCAGGGGGGCCTGGGCCTGGATGAACTGGGGGAAAAGCGCCGTGAGAAAGACAATGGCCTTGGGATTGCTCACGGCCACCCCAAAGGCCTGGACCAGAACCCGCCACCCGGACAGCTCCAAGGCACAGACCTCCCCCTGGGGTATGGACGGGGACATCCCCCGTTGAAATAACAATCTAACCCCCATGTAAAATAGATACAAAGCACCGGCATAGCGCACCAGATCGAAAAGCAGCTTGGATGCAGCCAAAAGGGTCCCCAGTCCGGTGACGGCCACAATGCCCAGGCAAAACAGGCCCAGAATATTTCCCAGGGCGGCGAAGACAGCCCGTTGCCAGCCATGGAGGGATGCTATGGTCACAATGAAAAGAACGGCCGGACCAGGGGTGGCCGTGGCCACAAACACCAGGGAGAGATAGATCCACCAGGAATGCAATCCCATGTTACACCCCCTTTGAATCCCCATGGTCCATGGGGGCATCCAGCCATTCCAAATCGGGGTAATCTTCCGGGGCCATGGATTCCATGCGGGTTTTCAAGCTGCCGCAATGGATCTCCAGGCGGCGGCCGTCGGGGTCCAGAATATAAAAGGAATCCCCTTCGCTTTCGTTCTCCTTCCACCGGGGCACGCCTTCGGCATCCAGCCGTTCTGCCATTGCCGCGCAATCCAGCTGGGAAATATCCAGGGCAAAATGGGTATAATCCTGCCCGGGTCGGGCATTCCCTTGGATGAGGCAGAACCAGAGATCCCCCAGGGTAAGATAGGCCCCGTGGCGCCACTTGGCCCGGGGGCGCATCCCCAGAAGCTGTGAATAAAACCCCAGGGATTGATCCAGATCCGATACTTCAATGGTAATGTGATTCAGGCCGGTGAGCATGATCTCTCCTTTTTTATTTTTCCCGTTCAGACATATCACATTGAATTGTCATGTAAAGTCGACAATGTAGCCGACGCAGCGGGCGAAATCGAGCTAGTTAAACCAAACTTTTTATCCAATTCCCCTTGCATTCCCTTCACATGAGGGTTATTGTTTTCCCTAAGGTAAATCTGGAACATCGGATAAACCTTACGCTTTACACACTATTATAAGAAGGAAGGAGCCTATCTATGAAAGACAGAGCAACCAGACGGCACCAGGAATTCAAGACTAAACGCAAATTGACCAAACATTATAATAGTTGCATTAAAGAGCTTTCCCAGGCCAAGCGCATGGGAATGGAGGGGAATATCGCCAAACTCAAAAAGGTGTGTGCCACTCCCTA
>JAKSBM010000932.1 GCA_022361135.1 Desulfobacterales bacterium
ACCAGTTACAGATATTGGTTGGACCGGGGAAGGGGCGCCGGGGTGGCATCCTGGCAGACCACATAGGTTTTGGTGAACTGGGTGGTGTAAACGCTGAGCAGAATTTTACTGGCCCGGTTCTTCAATTTGGACAGGGGCTTGATGGCGTGGTGCTCCCGCCCTTTTTTATCCAGGTAAATGGTGTAATAGCCCGGATTGGTTTCGGCATAGTGCATCCAGGTGCCCTCCTGGTCGTACTCAATGGTGTGGGAGTGCAGCCCCCGCCGTTGGAGGATCTCAAGATCCCGGACCCTTCCGTCGGGCGGCAAGACCTTGATGTATTTCAACTTCTTCCCTTCGATGCCGTCATCCAAGGGGATGTGATGGCCCCAGCCGAAATACAGGGGGGCCTTTTTCCCCTTGTGGACCTGGTAACGGGTGGATTGGATAAAGAGGGTGTGGGCCAGGGCGGTCTGGGCGGCAAAAATGCCGATCATCAGGATGGCGGCCAGGCTCAGGTATCGGGTGAAACGTTTCATAAATGTCTATTCCTTTTTATATTACGGTTAGTCGTCGACTCCGCCCCAGGCATGGGCCAGCAGCCCGAAGGGCCCCAGCAACGCTGCCAGTGCGGAAGGGATTAAACCAGGTTTTTTATTCCGGAGTACCAGGGTGATGAGCAGGTAAATTCCCAGCCAGGCGGCCATGCCCTGGACGGCCAAGCCCGGCGTCCAATGCAGCCCCAAGGAGAGGTAACCGGAACTGCCCGTCCCCAGATTCAGGGAAAAGGGAAAAAGAATGTCCCGGATTTTACGAGCCCGTGTCATGGTGGCCCGGGACATGGCATGGTCGTATTTGGCCAGGGGCTTGAATGCAGAATCAAAGGCCACGGCATGTATGATTTCCCCATTGGAATACACGGCCGTGCAATACAGGGGATTGAAAATCAACTTCAGATCCATGGTGTCGGGAAGATAGCCGGGCAAATCCAATGGGATCAATCCATAGCTGTCCCTGGAAAGCAGATGGACCCGGCCCATGCCGTCCAGCAGCAACCCGTAATATTGACGGCGCTTGTCTTCGGACGACTTGATATGGCGGGTGTTCAAGGACGCGTCAATGGGTGTTTTCACCACAACGGGATTGCCGTCCACCCGTTTCAGATGGAAGACGGCATGGGTCTGGTCCACCAAAAAGATCCCCTGCTCAAAGGGCTTAAGTACGGTGAATCGACCGTGCACCGACCGGGCGGGAAATTGGAACCCGGCCTGGATCAGGGTCTGGGTGTAACGGCTTGTCAGCGCCTCATCCACGGCATTGGCATCGGCATTGACAAATTCCATGGCCCTCTTTGTCATGCGGAAACGGTCGTCCGGAAAGACGAGTCTGGCCTGACCGGGATTGGATTCGATCAGGGGCCAGACCCGGCTTTCCGGCGAATTGCCCGTGATATCCTTGGATTTGAGTTCCAACACCCGGCGGGCCTTCTTGATCTCTGCCTTTGAATAGGAGTGAATCTGCCCGTGGGGTCCGATCAATTCCAGGGGAAGCATGCCCCGGATCTCCATATTCTTATAGAAAATAAACGGCAGATACCGCTCAAACTCCAGCCGATCCACAAACCGGCCATCGGCCGTGGCATAGGTCAACTCGGCATGGTGATCTTCCACCACGGCATCGGGCCGGGGGATCACCGTTTTTTCCTTGTAGATGAAATCCTGGGTCACCGGGGAATAAAACAGGTGGGTCTTTTCAACACCCTCAATGAAAAGGGCATCGTAGATCCGGGGCAGGAACAGCGCCGAAATAAAAATAATCAAAATGGAAAAACAGATCCGGGCCAGATATTTCATCACTGAATCCTCCGGTAACGAAAACGGAAAGCCGGCAGAAGCACGGACAGGGCCATGCAGACCAGGGGCAAAATCAAGGGGAGGTTCAAGTGGGCAAAGCTGCCCGGCTCCGCCGGCATTAAAAACAGGGTCACATAACCGGCCCCCAGGGCCAGGTTGAACAATTTACGTTTGTAATGGGGTTCCAGAAGAATCAGGGTGGTGGACAGATAGGCACCGATACCCGCCAGAAACCAGGGAAAGACGGTCTGCCAGGTGGTCACCAATGCCTGGAAGGGAAAATACTTGGCCGTCACCCAGGTCAGGACCACAACATCGGGCAGCAAGGCCAGCAACACCGCCGTCAACCCCACCCATACGTGGATGAGAATCAACACATGGGAGGACATGGGCAGGTGGAGGGACAATTTCAAACGCTCCCCCCACATTTCCGGCAGATATTGGATGCAGCCCACAAGGATGCCCGTGGCCACGGGCACGTATCTGAGGATATCGTAATGAATCTGCCCCAGGTGCAGCACCCGGTACCAGACCACTTCCGGATGATCCAGGATAAAGAGCCGCCGGGTGGTCGCCCACAGATAGGCACACACCGCCAGATTCAGCAGTAAAACCATGAGCCAGAGGCGACGGATTTTGAAAAATTCCTTACGAAACACAGCAGTAATCATGGCAGATTCTCCAATCAATAGCGGCCTGTATAACCGATGAATGCATCCTCAAGGGACATGGGAATTTCACGCAATTCCCGGGCCCGACACCCCGCCGCCTCCAATGCACTGCCCACGGCGTCCAGGGAGGCAAAGCTGAACAGGTCCGTATGGGCGGAATGGCTTTCCACATTTTTCAACAACCCCACCGTCTGGGAAGGCAAGGCACCTGTGGCCAACGGATCGGAACCGTTTTTCGGCAACCGGTAACAATGGAAACTGTCTTTGAATTCGGTAAGCGAGGTGGTCATCAATGCCCCGCCCCGTTCCAGGAAAATCACCTCATCCACCAGCCCCACCATGTCCTGGATCACATGGGAGGTTAAAAATACGGTGCCGCCCTTTTCCGCCAGATACTCTTTCATATCGTCCAGAAAAAGCCGGCGGTAACCGGCATCCAGGCCGATGGAATAATCGTCCAGAAGCAGAAGATCGGGCTGCTGGGCCATGATC
>JAKSBM010000226.1 GCA_022361135.1 Desulfobacterales bacterium
ATGGCAATGGGAACCACAAAGAGCATGTCCGTACACTTTTCAGCGGCAATGGCCTCCACGATCCATTTGGGATCCCTGAAGTCCCGGATGATGGTACCGGTACCGCCGGTGGCATAGAAGGGAGCCCAGAGGAAAAGGGTACCGGAATGGTAGAGGGGGAGAAATATCAAATAATTATCATCCCGCTGGACATAATAGGTCATACCGTTCCCCAGGGCCGTGGAATTGAGGGAATGATGGGTGTGGAGGACGGGTTTGGGCTTTCCCGTGGTCCCCGAGGTGAACATCATGGCCAGGGAATGGTCCCGGTCCACCTCAACCAGGGCATCGGAGGTGTCGGCATAATCCTGAACCCGGCCATAATCAATCATGGTGTCCGGCACGGTTTCCCCCACGCAGATATAATGGTCCACCGTATTCAAATCTGCCATGATGGGCTCCACAACGGGAAGGAATTCACTGCCCAGAATAAAAACCTTGGGCTGTGAAACCTCTGCGGCATAAAGGACATCCTGACTTTCAAACCGAAAATTCAACGGCACCACCACCGCCCCCAGGCGAATGATGGAAAAATAGGTGATCAACCATTCCAGGGAATTGTTCTGGAGGTGGAGGACAAAATCCCCCTGCCCCACCCCCAACTCCCGGGAAAGGAAATTGGCCGTGCGGTTGATCTCATCATTGAATTCCTGCCAGGTCAGCGTCCGGCGGGTTCCCCTGGCCGGGGTCCGCTCGATGAGGCAGACCTTGTCCGGCACATGCCGAGCGTGGATTGAAGCATAGCCTGAATAGTTCAATGTAGCCCTCCTTATGTGTGATTGGGTGTTATGACAAAGTCAGATGGCTCCTTATTGGTTGTGATTTCAAAGGGAATGGGCGTGGACCCAACTAGAAATTCACCCGGTTCAACCCCTTGAGCTTGAGTATTTCACGGGCCTCCTCGGGTGTGGCTGGCTCCAGACTCATCTCCCGGGCCACATTTTTCACCATGACCACCTGGTCGGCACTGGATTTTGCCATGATGCCCTTACCGGCATAGATGGAATCCTCCAGGCCCACACGGACATTCTGGGCCCCCATGGCCATGGCCGTGGACGTAATGGGAATCTGGAACCGTCCACCGGCGGCCACGGACCAGGTGAAGTTCTCTTCGCCCAAGACCTCCCGGGCTTCATCGTGGATCAAGACCAGGTGTTTCACCGAAGGCGTCATCCACCCCACCATGGGCCCAAAGACAAATTGCAGGTGGACCGGCAATTTCACCAGATTCTCTTCCATGAGCCATTTCACATAGGAGACATGGCCCAATTCATAAATTTCAAACTCCGGTTTGGTATTGATTTCAAGGAAGGTTTCCGCATAGATTTCATCATCCCGGAAGGTGGGACGGAAGGTGACGTTCTTACACAATTCCAGATATTCCTTTTCCCACTCATACTTGTATTCCTTGAATCTTCCGGCAATCTGGAAAATCCCGAAATTAAAGGGGGCCGGATCAAAGGAACACATCTCCGGCTCCAGATCCTTGATGGGAATGAGTTTTTCCTCCGTGGTCTGGTTCATCCCCCCGCCGGTGGTGGGCAAAAGGATGAGGTCACACCGCTCTTTGATTTTGGAATGGACCTCCCTGAATAGGACGGGATCGGACACAGGCAGTCCGTTTTTGGGGTTCCGGACGTGGATGTGGGCAATGGCGGCCCCGGCCTCCCAGGCCTTGACCGCATCGGCCACAATTTCGTCGGGCGTGATGGGGAGATAGTCGCTCATGGTGGGGATGTGAACAGAACCAGTAATTGCCGCGGTAATAATAATCTTATTATCCATCGTACACTCCTCTCCTGTTACAACGATTATGGCGAAAAAATCCCCATAATGTCCGTGGGGATTTTACACTTTGTATTCCTCCTCCAGGCTCAGCTGATACATCTTTTTCTCTTTAACATTGTCAATGATAAATGACGATTTAATGCCCTGGATCCCGGGGATCAGGGCCAGCTTCTGATTCATGAACTCGCCGTAGGATTTTATATTCCGTGCCACAACCTTAAGAATAAAGTCGTTGGCACCGGCGATCTGATAACATTCAACCACCTCTTCCAGGGCAGCAAATTTTTCTTTGATATCCTCCACCGAAGTGAGATTGTCCAGGCTCAAACCAATGCTGACCAGGGCCGTGATGGTAATGCCGATCTTCTCGGGATCCACAACGGCCGTGAAATGTGAAATCACCCCGGCCTGCTCCAGTCGTTTCACCCGCTCAAGGGTGGCCGGGGCGGAAATCCCCACAATTTGAGACAGCTTTGAATTTGTAATTCTTCCATTTTCCTGAAGGGTATTCAGGATCTTTTTATCGATGCGATCCAACACCATTTATTTCCTCAATTAATACAGCGCATTTAGAATTATTGGAGTAAATGGTTATATTTTTCTTCAATTAAAGGCAACAATTCTTTTAGGGTTTCGCCGATTTTGTCCACCAATCCACCCATGTCCTCCCGGGTTAACGGTGTGGATAAAATGAACAGCCCCCTGGGAATATTGAACACCCCTTTATTCAATAAAGAAAGGTGAAACAGGGTGTGCAGTTCGGCCACGGAATTCTGGGCCGCACCGGCATTGACCACGGGCTGATCCGTGAAATGAAGATTCAGCAGGGAGCCGATATTATTGGACTGGATTTTCAATCCCAGTTCCTGGATCAGGCTGAGCAAATCCTCTTGAAAGGATTCCCCCACCCGGTTCAAACGCTCAATGGCGGGGGCATCGTATTTGGACATGGCCGCCAGGCCGGCCTGCATCACGGTTTCATATCCATTGAAGGTGCCGGAATGGTATAGTGGCGTTTCCACGCTTTCGTGGCAATAGATCTGCATCACCTCTTCGGTTCCCCCGAACACGCCAATGGGGAGCCCTCCCCCCACCACCTTGCCCACGCAGGTGATGTCCGGGGTCACCCCAAAGCGCTTCTGGCATCCCCCCTCATCCACCCGGAAGGAAAAAATCTCATCAAAGATGAGCAGAACATCATGGGCCGCGGTCACAGCCCTGGCCCGTTCCAAAAGATCCGGCTTTGGCAGCACCACGCCCCCCGCCCCCAAAAAGGGCTCCATGATCACGGCGGCCAACTCCCCGGCATTTTCCGTCACCGTCCGCTCAAGGGCATCGGCATCGTTGAAAGGGACCTCCATCATATCGACGGTCATGGCCGGGGGGATCCCGGCCGTGATCACATTTTTCTGGGTGGAGGCGGCCACGCAATCGTGGGTACCGTGGAATCCACCGCTCATTTTAAGGATCTTGTTCCGTCCGGTGAGGGCCCGGGCCGTCCTCAGGGCAAAGAGGGTGGCCTCGGTGCCGGAATTCAAAAACCGGACCCGGTCAAAGCCCGGTACCCGGTCACACAAAAGCCGGGCCAGTTGATATTGCCCCCGGGTGGGGGTGGAAAACTGGGATCCATCTCCGATCCCCCCACGGACCGCCTGGACCACATCCGGATCCCCGTGGCCATGGACCAGGGCCCCATAGGCATTGGTCACATCCAGCAGTTCATGCCCCTCCGGGGTATAAACCCGAGCCCCCTTCCCATGGTCGATGTGGATGGGAAAGGGTTTAAAATAACTCAAACTCCGGGTGGCACCGCCGGGGATGTACCGGATGAGCTTTTGGTGAGCTGCCCGGCATTTGGGAAATTTTTCCCAATAGGTATTCTGGATCCTTTCCTGGATTCCAACGGCTGTCTGCATGGACATGGGCTCCCCCTATTCTTTGGAATGAACGATATCCAATTCCCCGATGGCCGCTTCCACCTTTTCCACAAATTCACCGGATTCAATGCGGGCCTTCAAGGCTTCCAGATCATCAATATAAACCTTGTCATAGTCCAGGTAGGGCAGGGTTTCACGCACGGCCTGGAACATGATGCGACCGGCGGTTCCCAGCTTGTCCGCCCCGCGCAGATCTGCAGCCTGGGCTGCACAGAGCAATTCAAACGAAAGGATGTGATTGGTGTTTTCCACCACTTTTCTGGCCTTACGGGCGGCAATGAGACCAAAGGAAACAATGTCCTGGAAATCAGCCGTGGAGGTAATGGACTGGATGGAGGCCGGATGGGCCAGGGTTCTGTTCTCCGCCACCAGGGAAGTGGTCATGAACTGGCCGCCCATGAGCCCCATGCGCACCCCGGTATCTTCCTTACAGAGGAAGGGGGGCAGGCCCGTGGAATTGGAGGCATCCATGAACCGATCGATGCGACGGTCGGACACCACGCCCAGGTTCACCATGGAGATGGCCAGACAATCCATGGCAAAGGAAATGGGCTGACCATGGAAATGACCGTTGTGGATGAAGGTTTCAAACTCCGTAAAAATCAAGGGATTATCATTGGAGGAGTTAAGCTCACGGAAAAGGGTATTGGCCGCCGTGTCCACAGCCTCCTTGGTGGGGCCCACAAACTGGGGAGTACAGCGGATGGAATAGGCATCCTCCACCGGAATATCGGCCACGGTAATCCCATCGTGTTTCTGGAGCACAGACTGGAGTTCCAGGGAAAGCTCCTGCTCGTCAATGGCGATGTCGGACCCCTCCAGCAGACGGGTTAAGTTCTGGGCCGTGGCATACTGCCCGGGGTGGTATTTCTGCTCGTGAACCCGGGTATCAAAGGGATTCACCCGCCCCATGAGGGTTTCAATGGCAAAGGCGGCAATGATATCGGAATTCTTCAAGGTATTCCTGGCCTCGGTGATCACCGTGGAGGCCAGCCCCACCATGGCGGAAGTCCCGTTGATCAGGGAAAGCCCTTCCTTGGCATTGAGGTGCATCAAGGGGATGCCTGCCGCATCCATGGCCGACTTCCCATCCATGACCTCCCCCTTGTAATTGGCCTTCCATTCCCCAAAGCCCACGGCGGCGATGCAACCCAAAGGACCAAGGTCGCCGGAGGTGCCCAAAGACCCCTTCCGGGGAACCAGGGGAAAGACCTGCTTGTTGATCATGTCCACATAGATGTTCAGATTTTCTTCCTTGATGCCGGAATACCCCCGACACAGGGAATTGGCCCGGGCAATCATGAAAGTCCGAACCAGGGTGTCTTCAAAGGGCTTGCCCACCTGGGTGGAAATGGAACGGACCAGGTTCTTCTGGAAATCATTGTCCCGCTCCTTGGGAAGCAGATGGTCCACCAGCCCGCCACAGGAGGTGTTGACCCCGTAGATACAACGTTCTTCATTGGCCCAGGTATCCACCAGCGCGCGGCACTCCCTAATTTTCGGCCAATTATCATCCTTGATTTTCACCTGGACCGAAAGGTCCTGTCCGGCTTTAATCAACTCATCAAGGGTTAAGGTATATCCATCCAGAATCAAGGTATTGTCTGTGAACGGCATAACTCCCTCCTGTGAATAGGAATTTAAATTGGTGATATGGGATTTTAAGTAAAACGATACAACGGGAAGTGAAGATGAGACATGGAAAAGACTAAGGTCAAGACTCGGGCCTTCCGCTTGAATTTTACCTAATCCAATCTAAATTCCTTTGTCAAGAAGTATTTTCTAATTTTATTAAGAAAATTGGCGATTTCGCCGTTGATTTCCATTTTTTTATTCTCTCTTAACTTATTTTATTCCATGTAAACTCAAGGTGGGTTTGTATTATTAATGTAAAAATCGGACCCGTGGGTATAAATTTTCAGCCACATTCCTTTATAAAAAGAGATTTATTGGGTTAACATTTAGACCAAAGAAAGATTGAAATTTTGAAACCTCATTTACTGCATAACAGACCCTTCAGGACCGTGGCCAGATGGATTGGAATCTTTGGAATGTTTATTTTGGGCTGGGAGCTCAAGGGCGCCCCCCCCAAGGAGAAAAAGTTCATCATGATCGGCGCCCCACACACCAGTAATTGGGATTTTGTATTTTTCCTCTTCATCATATTTGCCATGGAAATGCCCTCCAAATGGATGGCCAAGAACACCATGTTCAAACAGCCCTTCAGGAACCTCCTCTTCCGGCTGGGTGGAATCCCCGTGGATCGATCCAAACGGAATAATGTGGTGGCCAACACCGCCAAAATGTTCAAAGAATCCGACGAAATGATGCTGGCCATCGCCCCTTCGGGCACCCGAAGCCGCGTCAAAAAATGGAAAACCGGTTTTTACCACATGGCTGTCCAGGCAGACGTCCCCATTCTCTGTGGTTACCTGGATTACAAAAATAAAAAAGGCGGCCTGGGGCCCCTATTCTATCCCACCGGGGACATTGAAAAGGACATGGCTGAAATCCAAGGATTTTATAAGGGCAAAAGCGGAAGGAATCCCATATAGGCCCGATACCCCATTCAAAACCTCAACGGCCCGCTGGCATCAGCGGGCCGTTTTTATTTGGATAAACGCCATCACCCAGCCTTTCCCACGGCAATGGAATTGCCCCGAAATCACCGGGCCAGATAGGAGAGGACAATCTCCCCAAGGGTATCCAACCCATTGGAATAAAAATGGTCACATTGGGGGATCACCTCGAATCGGGGCATCATCCCCCAGTCCGCAAGCTGCGCTTCCACCAGACCGGGCGGGGCAAAATCATCCCCCTGGCCGGTGATCACCAATCCGGTACGCCGCGGAACGGCCATGCCGTCAAAGGAAATAAACGCCACCGGGGGAGAGACCATGATATGGTCCCGCACAGCCTCCGTCCCATCCATTCCCATGAACAGGGCATTGACCCGGGAGCCAAAGGAATAGCCCGCCAGAAAAACATTGTCTGAATCCATGTATTGAAGCACGGATTTTAAATCCTCCACCTCCCCCACGCCATTGTCATGGATGCCGCCGGATCGGCCCGCGCCCCGGAAATTAAACCGGAGTGTGGAATACCCCGAAGACTGGAAGGCCCGGACCAGGGTCATGACCACAGGATTGTCCATGTTCCCGCCGTAAAGGGGATGGGGGTGGGTGACAACGGCCAGTCCCTGCCCATCCTCAAGCTGGGCATGCATGGCCTCCAATTGAAAATCGCCGCAGGGAATCCAAATTTTTTTCTCCATGTTCCTCCCTTGTATTCCGACCTGGGTTGGGGTATTTGTTCATGGTGCCCGGGATATCCAAATCCGGGACATTCCCAGATGTATCCCATTCATCACAGCATTAAAAGGAGATATCCACCATGACCTCTATTTCAACTTCCGTGGAAAAACTATGGGACCATTCTGCTCTACCCGTGTTGGAGGACTATATCCGGATCCCGGCCATTTCCCCTGGCTATGAACCCGATTGGGAATCCCTGGGCCATCTGAACCAGGTCCTGGAACTGGGCAAGGCCTGGTTTGAATCCCTGAATCTGGAACGGGGTTCGGCCGAAATCCTCACCTCCCCCGGGCGCACCCCCATCCTTCTCATCGAAGTGGGAGCCAGTCTCCCCGACATCAAGGAAACCACCCTCTTTTACGGCCACATGGATAAACAACCCGAAGCCAAGGGATGGGACAAAAACAAGGGCCCCTGGACACCGGTCATGGAAAACAACCGCCTCTATGGCCGGGGGGGCGGGGATGATGGATATGCTCTTTTTTCCGCCCTGATTGCATTGAAAAGCCTCCAAGAAAACAAGATCCCCCATGGCCGGAGCATCATCCTCATTGAAACCTGTGAAGAAAGCGGCAGTTTTGATCTGGAATACTATCTCCACGCCCATGAAGACCGAATTCCCCCACCGGATCTGGTCATCTGCCTGGACGGCTGCTGTGCCGACTGGGAACGGATGTGGGTAATCACATCCCTGAGGGGACTGATCCAGGCGGAACTCTCGGTCTCGTTGATCACCCAGGATATCCATTCGGGTAACTCCGGCATGGTGGCCTCCAGCTTCAGGGTCCTGCGCCAATTGCTGGATCGCATTGAATGCGCCCGCACCGGTCACCTCAAACTGGACTGCCTCAATCCCGACATTCCGGTCAATCGACGAAATGAGGCCCAGCTCCTGGCCGACCTCCTCACCGACCCCGTACCGGATGAACTCTGTCTACACAAGGGGGTTCGAACCATGGACAAAACCGCCCGGGAACTCCTGCTTAACGCCTCCTGGCGACCGGCCCTCTCCTACACCGGTGCCCATGGATTCCCCACCCCGGACCGGGCCGCCAATGCACTCCGCCCGGAAACCGGCTTGGTCCTCTCCTTCAGAACCCCGCCGACCACGGATGCGGAAAAGGCGTCCCGGGAGTTGAAACAAATCCTGGAATCCAAACCACCCTATGGGGCACGCACCCGGTTTAAAATCAAAGGGGCCACCTCGGGATGGGACATGCCGGAGTGGAAAAACAATTTGAAGCAACGCATCGAAAAAGCCGCCCAAACCTGTTTTGACCATCCCCCATGCTACCAAGGACAGGGTGGGGCCATTCCCTTCATCACCCAGCTATCCCACCGTTTTCCCGATGCGGCCGTGCTCATCACCGGGGTCCTGGGGCCCAACTCCAACGCCCATGGACCCAATGAATTTTTGGACATCCCCTATGTGAAAAAACTCACCCGGGCCGTGGCGAAAATCATGGCCCACCCCCCGGAAAATTAATTGGGATTTTGTATTAAATCGCGAAACGCGATTTGGTGATTTTTTCCCGTGGAAGGGAAAACCCCGGATGGATGGGGCATTGATTTATCCCCGGCCCCGGGGAGAACAAAAAAAATCAAAAACAACCAGATATTGTGCTTGATTTTTAAAATCACACCATATAAAGTGTCTCTTACATTCCCTTCCTAATTTTACGAAATAAAAATCAATTGTAGTTTCAGCATACAGGAGCCCATATTATGACCCGTGCAAAAAAGCCCACAGATTCCGTTATTTTTATAACGGAAAACGCAAAAACCGTTTTAGAAAGACGCTACCTGAAAAAAGATCCCCAGGGTCGAATCATTGAAACCCCGGAACAGATGTTCAGACGGGTGGCGTCCCACATTGCCCAGGCCGAAAAAAATTACAATACCCAGGCCGACACCAAACCCATTGAAGACCAATTTTACAACCTCATGACCGAATTTCGGTTCCTGCCCAACTCCCCCACCTTGATGAATGCGGGAAGAACCCTGGGCCAATTGGCCGCCTGTTTTGTACTTCCGGTTGAAGACAGCATTGACGGTATTTTTGAAGCGGTCAAGAATGCAGCCACCATCCACAAATCCGGTGGTGGAACCGGATTTTCATTCTCCCGCCTCCGCCCGGAAAACAGCCGGGTGGGATCCACCGGCGGGGTGGCATCGGGCCCGGTGTCCTTCATGAAGATTTTCAATACAGCCACGGAACAGGTCAAACAAGGGGGAACCCGCAGGGGGGCAAACATGGCCGTTCTGAGGGTGGATCATCCCGATATCATGCAGTTCATCCAATGCAAGGAAAACAAACAGGAACTCAACAACTTCAACATCTCCGTGGGCGTCACCGATGAATTCATGGCCGCCGTAGCCGCCAACACCGATTATGACCTCATCGACCCCAGAAACAAACAAAAGGTGGGAAGCCTCAATGCCCATGCCGTATACAGCGAACTGGTTCACCAGGCCTGGGCCACCGGGGATCCGGGCATCATTTTCCTGGACGAAATAAACCGCCACAATCCCACCCCCGAGGTGGGGGAAATCGAATCCACCAATCCCTGCGGAGAACAACCCCTTCTCCCCATGGAAGCATGTAACCTGGGTTCCATCAACCTGGCCCGCTTCGTTTCCCGCAAGGATGGGGAACCTTGTGTGGATTACCCGGCCCTGAAGGAAACCGTTCACCTTTCCGTCCGCTTCCTGGACAACACCATCGACATGTCCCGCTACCCCATTGATGCCATCACGGAAATGGTTCGCTCCAACCGAAAAATCGGTCTGGGGATCATGGGGTTTGCCGACCTTCTATTCAAGCTGAACCTTCCCTATGATTCCAAGGAAGCCCTGGAAACCGCAGAAGAAGTCATGGCCTTTGTCCAGAAGGAATCCCACAAGGCCTCGGAAAAACTGGCCGAGGAAAGGGGCTGCTTCCCCAACTTTGAAAAAAGCATCTACAAGGGCAAGAAGGGGCGTCCCATGCGTAACGCCACCACCACCACCATCGCCCCCACCGGTACCCTGAGCATCATCGCCGGCTGCTCCTCGGGCGTGGAGCCGGCTTTTGCCCTGAGCTTTGTCCGCAATGTCATGGACAATGACAAACTCTTAGAAGTGAACCCGGTCTTCGAACAAACCGCAAGAACCCAGGGTTTTTACTCCGAAGAGCTCATGGCGGAAATCGCCGAGAACGGAACCCTGAAGGGCAATGTCCAGGTTCCCCTGGAGCTGAGAAAGGTCTTTGTCACCGCCCACGACATCACCCCGGAAGTCCACATCAAAATGCAGGCGGCCTTCCAGCGCCAGACCGACAATGCCGTCTCCAAAACCGTGAACCTCCCCAACGAGGCCAGTGTGGACGAGGTCCGCGCCATCTACGACCAGGCCTTTGCCCTGAAATGTAAAGGGGTGACCATTTACCGTGACGGCAGCAAGGAAAACCAGGTCCTTTCCGTAACCGGGGGCAAGAAAAAGTCCGTTGCGGAAGAAGATCAATTCCTGGAAGCCGGTCAGAACCGCCCCCAGATCCTGGAAGGATTCACCGAGAAAATTAAAACCGGCATGGGCTACCTCTATGTCACGGTTTCCGAAATCGACAACCGCCCCTTTGAAATTTTTGCCACCATTGGGAAATCCGGCAAATCTACCACCGCCAAAACCGAGGCCATTGGCCGCCTCATTTCCCTGGCCCTGAGATCCGGAGTCACCGTGGAAGAAATCATCGAGCAAATCAAGGGGATCCGGGGGGAACACGCCGTCTTCCAGGAAGGGGGCTTGGTCTACTCCATTCCCGACGCCATTTCAAAGGTCCTGGAAAAACGGTACCTCAACGGCCAGAAAAAGCATAAGGCCCAGAACGGCCTCAAGGCCAATACCTGCCCCGAATGCGGCCAGACCGTCGCCTTTGAAGAAGGCTGCATGACCTGCCATTCCTGCGGCTATACCAAATGTGGATAAAGGAAATGCATTCTGGCGGGCCACGTTAGGGGCTCTATACAGCAGACCGCACAACGAATACGCACAAAAGGGGAAGGCAATTGCCTTCCCCCTTTG
>JAKSBM010000239.1 GCA_022361135.1 Desulfobacterales bacterium
GCCATCCTCTCCTCCATTTTCCCGCCGGAAAAGCGGGGTGGGGCCATGGGGGTGATTGTCACCGCCGTCTACATCGGGCTGTCCGCCGGCCCCACCCTGGCCGGATTCATGATCGCCCACTGGGGATGGCGCTGGGTCTTTTTCTCGGCCCTGCCCCTGGAACTGGCCGCCCTCATCCTCACCTTCACCCACCTCAAAGGGGAATGGAAATCCGCCCCGGGCATGCCCTTTGACTGGGCCGGCAGTTTCATTTACATGGCCGCCCTCTCGGCCCTCATATACGGGGCATCCCATTTGAGCGAAGGCCCCATTTACATTGTTTTAATGGGGGCGGGCATCCTGGGTTTGTTCCTTTTTTTCAGCTATGAAACCCGATGCGATTCCCCCATCCTGGACACCCATTTGCTCCGGACCAACAGGGCCTTCACCCTGAACAATGTCACCACCCTGATCAACTACGCCGCCTCCTTCGGGGTCACCTTTTTCCTCAGCCTTTACCTCCAACAGATCCGGGGTATTGCCCCCCAGGCCGCCGGCCTCGTCCTGGTCACCCAGCCGGTTGTCCAGGCCATCCTCTCCCCCATTTCCGGACGATTGGCCGATATTCATCCCCCGGCCCGGCTGGCCACCCTGGGCATGGGGGTCTGCACCCTGGCCCTGGGACTGTGCACCACCATCGACGCCGCCACCCCCCTGATCCAGATCTACGGCATCCTGGCACTCCTGGGAACGGGCTTCGGCATCTTCGCCTCCCCCAACATGACCACCATCATGGGCAGCGTGGCCCCCAAACACTACGGCATCGCCTCCAGCATGGTGGCCACCATGCGGAACATGGGCATGCTCACGGCCATGACCCTGATCACCTTCATCCTCCACCTTTTCATGGGCAACGCCCCGGTGACCCCGGAAACGGCCGCAAGCTACCTGACCAGCATGCACACGGGTTTCATCATCTTCACCATCCTGAGCACCATGGGCGTCTTCTGCTCCTTGGGCCGCATGGCCGCAACCCCGACAAAGGAAATGCCCTGATGGCATCCAAACGCCCCAGGCCGGAATAATCCGCCGGCCTGGGGCACCCTTGCAAACCGCATAAAAACACGCCACTCACCCCATTAACTCCGTTACTTTTTTTTAAATTACCCCTTGACTAATATATTAGTATTTTAGTACACCACAAACAGTTCAGCAGCTCACCCCTAACCGGAGGAAATCTCCATGAAGATGCGGCTCCAGAACAATTTCCAGCTCCTGCGAAGCCAGGTCTACGAGCACCTTCGCACCGCCCTTCGCTACCAAAGCCTCAAACCCGGGATGTTTGTCACCATCAATCAATTGTCAAAGGAACTGGACATCAACCGGACCCCCCTGCGGGACGCCCTGCTCCAACTTCAGGTGGAGGGGTTTGTCACCTTTCTGCCCCAGCGGGGCATCATGATCAATGAGCTCTCCCGCCAGGACCGGGAGGACATCTACCAGATGCTGGGCGCCCTGGATTCCAGCGTCCTGGCCTCGGTCTTTCCCCGACTCACCCCGGACCACGTTCAGCAGATGCGATCCCTCAACCATGAGATGTACGATACCTGTACCTCCCCCGAAGACCGAAACACCTATTTTGATCTCAATGCCCGCTTCCACGGGGTCTACCTCAATCTCTCGGATAATCAGCTCCTCCTCAATCAATTGGATATTCTGCGCCAGCGCCTCTTTGACTTCGGGGCCCAGGGCAGCTGGATCCAAAAGGTGAGGGAACTCAATCACCAGGAGCACATCCAACTCATGGAACTCATGGAGGACGGCCAAGCCCACGGGGCAGCCGCCTTCATCAGGGATACCCATTGCGTCATGAACTGGGATCCGGAATAACAGCCACAAAGCAGCAGATTTAAATAAAAGCCCCAGAACGTCCACACCGGAGTCATCGGTGCCATCCTAACCCTTTTTTTGGAGGTAAGTATGCGTCGTTGTGTCATCCCCTGGTTAATGGTTTTATTGTCCCTGGTCGCGACCCTACCGGCCTGGGCCGTTGAAAAAAACATGGTCTTTGCCTCCCCCTACGGCATCACCACCCTGGACCCCAGCGCGTCCTATTCCACGGAACTCTGTTACATGGCCAATATCTATGAGCCCCTGATCCGGGTGAATCCGCCGGGCAGCAACACCCTTTTTTCCATGGTCCTGGCAGAAAGCTTCACCGCATCACCGGACGGGCTCGCCTACACCTTTAAACTCCGCAAGGGGGTAAAATTCCACGACGGTACCCCCTTCACTTCCGAGGCAGTGAAATTCTCCATTGAAAGAACAAAGAACATGGGCAAAGGCGCCGCATTCATCTGGGCCGACCTCAAGGAAATCCAGACTCCAGATCCCCATACTGCGGTCTTTATCCTCAAACAGCCGGTCCCCCTGCCCCAAATTGCCGCCTCGGCCTATGCCTCCTACATCATGAGCCCGAGTATCGGAGACAAGGGATCGGACTGGTTCAACCAAGGAAACGATGCCGGAACCGGCCCCTACACCCTGAAGCATTATAAAAATGGTGAATCCTGGATGCTCACCCAATTCAAGGACTATTGGGGTGGCTGGGACGGCAACCACATTGAAAATATCCTGGTAAAATTCACCAAAGAACCGCTGACCCAGCTCCAGATGCTCAAGGCGGGCCAGGCCTATCTGGTGGGCCGTGTTCCCCTGGACAGCTACCCCTCCATCAAGGCGGGTAAAACCACCCGGGTGATATACGGCCCCAGCTTCCAAAATTACCTGGCCTTCTTCAACACCACCCGGCCGCCCCTGGACCAGGTTAAGGTCCGCCAGGCCCTGGCCCATGCCATCCCCTATGAAGACATCATTCAAATCGGTTTCAACGGCAATGCCAGCCAGGCACGGGGCCCGGTACCCCAGGGACAATTCGGCGGCACCGAGGATGTTTTCCAATACCGCCATGATCTGGATAAAGCCAAAGCCCTCCTGGCCCAGGCCGGCTACCCCGACGGCGGATTCAAACTCAATCTTTCCTACACGGCGGAGAACCAACAGGAGGCTCGCTTTGCCCCCCTGATCCAAAGTGAATTCAAGAAAATCGGTGTGGAGGTGGAAATCCAGTCCCTTTCCTGGAACACCCAATGGACCCTGGCCAAAAAAGATCCAAAGGCAGCCCAGGACATGTTCATCCTCCTGTGGTGGCCCACCTACAGCGATCCCTACGAAACCCTATTCTCCCTGCTCCACGACGAAGGGGACAAACCCGTGTGGAACCTGGCCTATTACAAGAACCCCACCTTTGATAAAATGATTCGCCGGGCCTACGAAACCGTGGGCGCTGATCCGGAACAGGCCCTGAATCTATACGTCACGGCCCAAAATCTGATCCAGCAGGATGCCCCCGTGGCCCCCATCGCCGATGTGCGGGAAAACTGGCCCATGAACAAAAAACTCAAGGGACTGGTCATGAATCCGGCCTATCCCCAGGTGCCCTTTTTCCACCAGATGTATATCCAATAATTGACCACGCCCCTGCCCCTTTGCGGGGCAGGGACGCCCTTCACAAAGGACATCGGCCATGGCCCTGTTTTTACTCAAACGATTCATAGGACTCATTGTGCTCCTGCTCACCCTGGCCACCCTGGTGTTTTTTTTCACCCGGTCCCTGCCCGGGGATGTGGCCGCCCTGTACATCGGAGGCAATGCCAAGGCCGAACAGATCCAGAAGGCCCGGGAGGAACTGGGGCTGGACAAGCCCCTGGTGGCCCAGTATTGGCGGTACATGAAAAAACTGGTCCGGGGGGATCTGGGCATCTCCATGCGCACCCACCGCCCGGTATTCCAGGACCTGTTGGAAAAAATCCCCATGTCCTTTGAGCTGGTGGCCTGGGCCCTGCTCCTGGCCACGGTGGGCGGGGTGGGCGCCGGGGTCACGGCGGCCTATTGGCAGGGAGGGATTCCCGATACCCTCATTAAATGGGTCAGTTCCGCCGCCGTATCCATCCCCATTTTTTTCCTGGCCCTGCTCTTGCAATTGATCTTTTTCAACGGCCTGGACTGGTTCCCCCTCCAGGGGCGCATGGATTCCATGCTGGAATTCACCCATCCCATTGAAAATCGCACCGGCTTCAGCCTGGTGGACACCCTGATTACCGGTAACTTCACCGCCCTGTTCAACGTGGCCTGGCACATGGTCCTGCCCGTCATCTCCCTGGCCGTGGGCCCCTGGGGGATCATTGCCCGTCTCACCCGCTCTTCCCTGCTGGATATCATGGACCAGGACTATATCCTGGCGGCCCGGGCATCGGGCATCGGCGAAGCCACCCTGTTTTTCCACTACGGCCTGCGCAACGCCCTTTCTCCGGTGCTTACGGTCATCGGCCTTTCCGTGGCCATCATCCTTTTGGCCACCTTTTACGTGGAAATGATTTTTAACTGGCCCGGCATCGGCTATTACTCCCTGCTGGCCATCATCAGTCTGGATTACACCGCCTGCATGGGTGTCTGCCTCATGATCGGCACCATCTACCTGGGGGCCAACACGGCCATGGACATCCTGCGCAGGCTGGTGGATCCCCGGATTCAATAGGACAAAGGATTTCCCATGGCCCAAGACATCTCCTACCCCACCCTGGCAGCCCAGGCCGCCCGGGAACACCGCCGGATGAAATATTTCCTGGCCAAACAATTGCTCCGGAAAAAGGGGGCATTGGCCGCCCTGGTGATCCTGGTCCTGACCATTGCCGCCGCCGTCTTCGCCCCCCTTCTGGCGCCCTATCCCGACCAGGGCCGGGGCAGCGTCAACATTGAAGAACGCCTCCAGCCCCCCTCGTCCCGGCATCTGTTGGGCACGGACATCTACGGCCGGGACCTGCTCAGCCGGGTCATCTTCGGGGCCCGGATCTCCATTCTGGGCGGATTTCTCATTGTTCTCTTCGCCTGCCTCATCGGGGTGCCTTTGGGGCTGTGGGCCGGGTATAACCAAGGGTGGTCCGGGGCCTTGATCTCCCGCATCGTGGAGCTGTTCCTCTCATTTCCCGCCACCCTCATTGCCATGGCCATTGCCCTGGTGGCCGGGGCGGGATGGTTCACGGCCATTGTGGCCCTGACCATTCCCTGGTGGCCCTGGTACACCCGGCTGGTCCAGGGGGAGGTCACGGCCATGCGGGGC
>JAKSBM010000504.1 GCA_022361135.1 Desulfobacterales bacterium
GAACAATTTCTTCGGCGGCCAGGTCCACCTGCTGAATCAACCCCGCCTTCCCGTTTTCAAAAAGGAAGACACCGGATTGACGGAGCTGACCGGCCTGGCGATTTTCCCCGTCCACATGGGAAAAGGCGGTCTGGGTATTGTCCAGGGAGATGGCCCCGATTCCGGCCTCCCTCAATGGGATCAATCGATCCTCCCCCTGGCCGTCCCTCACCCAGACGGAAAGCTGGTCGAAAACCGCATCGTTTTCATCGATCCAATTGTTGCCGTCGCCATCCCAGGTAGCAAGCTCCCCAAATCCATTGCCCGTTCCCGGGCCGAACAATTCCGAGCCGTTGTTGATTTTTCCGTCTTGATCCCGATCAAAGGCGAGGAATCCACTGCCTTGGGCGGCAAAGTGAACCATTTCCGTTTCCCCGTCATTGTTGAGGTCAAATTCAAACCGGGTATCGGACAATTGGGGAACGCCCCCGTCCAGGGAAACCATCAGGGGATCCACCAGGGAAATCTGATCCTGGCTGAATTGGAGCAATTGTTCCTGTTTTTCCCGGGTGAGCAAGGTCTGATCCATGGTCAGGTTCAAACTGAATTCAATGGATCGGCCATCCTCGGTGAGAACGCTGCCCTGGGTTTGAAACTGCAATTCTTCATCCTGGAATGTGACCCGGCTTTGGGACATGGACAGGGCCGTCCCACGGACCGTCCGGCCCTCGCCCCCCGGAGGGGAAGACATTGTCCCGTCCCCCTCCCCCCCGGGCATGCGCCCGCGCCGCATCTGCCCCACGACAACCTCGGCATCAAAGGCGGCACCCACAAGATTTTGGATGATTTTTTCCTCCTGGATTTCCCGGGACTCCCCCGGGGCCGACGAGACCCGGGAACGGGTCTGGACTTCGTACCGGGATGCCGACTGGCTGGACCGCTGGTATGACCGGGAAAAGGTAACCCGGTCCATTAAGATATTGGAACCGCGCCGAAGGGATGCGGAATTGTCGCCCCCGGACCTGTTCCCCACCATGGAAACCCGGGAGGCCTCGGCCTTGGAAACCTCCAGTTTTTCCAGGGCATGGGTGGCGGAGGATTGGATACGTCCATTGGAAATTCGCATAATTATTCCTTCCTTGGAATGGGATTTCTCACCCCCTTTTCATCGACATTTGCCCCGAATACTTGACCTGGTTTTCCCATATTCCAATCCCATTGCAAAAAAAGGAGCCCCGCCGGATAAGTGTTGAAACCGCCGGATCAATAATGATATTTAGTATTATTTAATCTGCGCCATGCAGAAGTACCAACAATGGATCACCATGAGCCAAAGCCTCACACAACATATTGCGGCCGGTCAATTTGCCACCGGATGCGGACAATCCGTTATCTATCAAGCCTTCCTGGGCACCTGCCTCGGAGTGGCCCTGTATGATAAAAGCCGACACATCGGCGGCATGTCCCATATCCTCCTTCCCGAACCCGTGGGCCAGGGAGAGGTGACCCATCCGGCCAAATATGCAACCACGGCCATCCCCATGCTCATGGACGCTGTCATTGCCCTGGGGGCAGATCCCCGGAACCTGGAGGCCACACTGGCCGGTGGCGCATTGGTGGGCCCGGTGAGCCAGCAGGACATGGGACTGGACATCGGGGGACGATCCACCGACATTGCCACCACCCTTTTGGAGGAGGCAGGGATCCCGGTCCGCCATTCGGAAACCGGTGGATTTTTCACCTGCACCCTGGAGCTGGACATGGCCACGGGGGAGACCCGGATCAACCCGGCCTGGGAAAACGATTACGATCCCCAGGACCGCCTGCCCCCCATGGGACTGGAGGATATCCAGGCCACCATTGCCCAACTCAAACCCATTCCCCAGACCGCCCTGAAAATCCTGCGCATGTCCCAGGAAAACAGATACGACATCGGAGAGATCACCGATGAGCTGGCCAAGGACCAAGTCCTCACCGGCCAGACCCTGAAGCTTTGCAACTCCGCCC
>JAKSBM010000487.1 GCA_022361135.1 Desulfobacterales bacterium
CCCTTCCCCTCCATGCCCATCTATTTCTGGGGGGACGAGGACGGCTCGAAATATCGGTCGGCCTATTTTGACGATTTCCCCAACATCTGGACCAACGGCGACTTCATCGAAGTCACCCCCCGGGGCGGAGTGATCATGTACGGCCGCTCCGATGCCACCCTGAACCCCGGCGGCGTCCGCATCGGCACGGCGGAAATCTACCGCCGCCTGGATGCCATGGAAGAGCTGGAAGATTCCGTGGTGGTGGGCCAGTCCTGGAACAATGATGTGCGGGTCATCCTCTTTGTGAAAATGGCCGAAGGCCACGATCTCACCGAGGAACTCATGGCCAGGATCAAGGCCGACATCCGTACCCATGCCAGCCCCCGCCATGTCCCGGCCCAGATCATCCAATGCCCGGACATCCCCTACACCTTGAACATGAAAAAGGTGGAGCTGGCCGTGAAGAAAACCATTGAAGGCAAGGAAGTGAAAAACAAGGATGCCCTGAAGAATCCCGAAGCCCTGGATTTCTTTGAAAACATCCCCAGCCTGAAATCCTAATTGCCATCCCCCGGAAGGTGCCGCTATCCCCGGTGCCTTCCGGGCTTTTTTTTGGAGATCCCACCCATGGAAGCCGCCGTTCAAGCCCATTACAACGCCCCCGATCTGATTGCCCCGGTCTCCGCTGCCCTGGAAGCCCAAGGCCTCTCCCTTAATTCACTGGATCCCCGGTCATTGGCCCCGGTGGACCAACTCCACACCGGGGGCCTGCGGGCCACGGTGCAGATGGGAAAAAAACTGGATTTTCCCCCGAGCGCCCGACTCCTGGATGCGGGGTGCGGCCTGGGGGGAACGGCCCGAATCCTGGCCACAAACCAGAAACTCCAAATCACGGGAATTGACCTGGCCCCGGTCTTCATCCAGGCAGCCCAAACCTTTACCCGCTGGTGCGGCCTGGAAAGCAAGCTGGAGTTCCACACCGGTTCCATCACCCAAATGCCCTTTGAAGATAAGTGCTTTGACGGGATCATCTGCCAACACATCCTCATGAACATTGAAGACAAGGACCGGGCCGTGGCTGAATTTTTCCGGGTCCTGAAGCCCGGGGGCCGCCTCATCCTCCACGAACTCTATGGGTCCAACGACACCCCCATCCACTACCCCGTCCCCTGGGCGGCCGGACCGGAGATCTCCTTTCTGGAATCCTGGAAAGAGCAGGAGAAACGGTTAGAACAGGCTGGATTTGTACAGAATAGTTGGCAGGACCTGACCTCCCAGGGCATTGCCTTCTGGGACCACATCAATGAAATGGCGGCCAGGGCCGCCCGGGCCCCAAAAAAGAAAGCCGCCGCCGGACCGATTTTAGGACCCCACCTGATCTTCGGTAAAAACGCCCGGGCCTTTAAGGACACCATGGCTTCCAATTTTACCTCCGGTGCCCTACAATGGGTGGACGCTGAGTTCAATAGACCCGGTGCATAACCGGGCGTCACAAGGAGAAAAACAATGATTTCAGACAAATTACAGGACGCATTCAACCATCAGATCAACCGGGAATTATTCTCGGAATACTATTATCTGTCCATGGCATCCTATTTCAATTCCGCCGGCCTGTCCGGCTTTGAAAACTTCTTTCTGGTCCAGGTGGAGGAAGAACGGTTCCATGCCATGAAAATGTACCGTTTCCTCAATGAAAAGGGCGGGCGGGTCTTCCTCAGTGAAATCGAAGCCCCCAAAACCGAGTTCAAATCCCCCCTGGAGGTCTTTGAGCTGGCCTACGAACACGAGCAGCTGGTCACCAAACTCATCAACGACCTCATGGACCTGGCCATTTCCGAAAACGACCATGCCGCCAAAAATTTCCTGAATTGGTTTGTGGAGGAACAGGTGGAAGAAGAAGCTTCCATGGAAGGGATCATGAACAAACTGCGCCTCATCAAGGGCGAGGGCCATGGACTGCTCATGCTGGACAATGAGCTGGCCACCCGGACCTTTACTCCGCCGGCCGCCTAATCTGAATCCGTCCTGGTAATCTTACACCGTCTGCCATGGCAGAGGAGTTGCCGGGACAAATCCATTCCATGGCATGTCCGGGGAATCACAGGATTCCAAAAATAAAAAAACGGGTCAGCCATCCTTTGCCGACCCGTTTTTTGCCTTCGGTGGGAATTGAACAAATGTGTTTACACAAATTGATCCAAGGCCTTACCGAATGCATCTTGAACCATGCCCTGGATCAGGGAGGCGGTTTCACCCTGTAGTGCGGACAAATCCTTTTCCGCCAGGGGATTCCGTGCTTCCCGGGCATCGGTCTTATATTTTTCAAACAGGGAATCCAGGGGATTCCTTGCCTTTTCAAGCAGTTCTTCCTTCTGGGCCTTCAATTGCTCCATCATCTTTTCCAAGAGTCCCAGCCCCGTGTCCCGTGCCGTGGGGGCCTGGACGTCGGCCATGTCCACCAACCCCTTATTCCGCCCTTGGTCTCCGGCGGGCATGGCCGAGTAGGCCTGGCTGGTTTCGGTCTGGGTCATGGAATAGGAACGCTGGTAGGAAAGATCGGCGGAATAGGCTGCCACGGTGCCGAAATTCTGGGTGGTCAATTCCACGGCTTCGGCCACGGCCCCGGTCATATCCCCCTGGGTCATTTCCCCGATGATATCGTCCACGCCCTTGATGATGGCTTCGATGTCCTTGAGTTCTTCCTCGCTGAGGTCGCCCTGGACGGAGAATGAAAAACTTTCCCCGGTGGACAGGGTGATCTCACGCAAATTGGTGGAGGAGGCAACCAGACTGTTTCCATTGGCCACCACGCCCTGGCTGTTGTACTCGCTGGAATTGAACTCGGAAAAGGAGGCGGCATTCAAGGTCACCACATCCCCCTCACGGGTCTGGATGGTGACTCCGGCATTCAATGCTTCCTGGGCCGAAATGGAGCGGCTCTGGGTGGACTGAAACCCGGCAACGCCCGTATTTGCTGAAATATTGTTCATGCTGATTCTCCTTGACCCTTAAAATTCGGACCCATTTGGATAAGGATCCATAGACGGGGATATGATCCCATAGGACTATTCATCGACAAAAGCCGGGGAAACATTAATACCCGGGTTGGAATTTTTACATTTTCCATGGCAGACCCACCACCGAAACCCGGGAGAAGCGGAGGGCGGGGTCCCTGATTTTTTTATATTCCAGGGATGGAAATACTGGTATACATCCCCCATGGACAGTTTTGGATTTACCCGCAAAAAATTTATTCGACTCCGGGAAGAAACCCGCCACAGCCACGTCATCAAATGGCTCTCCCGGGCCTACCAATCCCTGAGGACCAACCGCATGTCCCCCCGGGGTTTTGAAACCTTTGGCCGGCAATACAATGAAGTCAGATCCTGGATGGAACTTTCCCCCCTGGACCTGCCCGAGCCCGGGGGAAAGGCCTTTCTGGTTTTTGTTTCCGATGCCGTCCAATTCCACCGGGGTTGCCTGGGCCTTGCCCCCCGGGACGAAGGGCTCCTTCCCTCGGTCATTGAACAGGACCGGGACCCGGTGGCGTCGACCCGGCCCGGAAGGGAAATCCTGGTGGCCCTGGACGGGCTGCGCAGTCTCTTCAATGTGGGGTCCATCTTCAGGAGTTGCGATGCCGCCGGCGTCAAAGGATTGATCCTGGGGAACACCCCGGGGAAGGAACATCCCAAGGTGGTCAAAACGGCCATGGGAAGCCAGGAATGGATGGACCAGGAAAAGGCCGAAGACCTCTACCCCTGTCTCATGGAAAAAAAGGCCATGGGATATACCATCATTGGAGTGGAAACCGTTGAACAGGCCCAGCCGGTGAATGAAATGGAATGGCCGGAAAAGATGGTCCTGGTCATGGGCAATGAAGAATACGGAATTTCCCCCCAAACCCTGGCGGCCTGCGATGCCTTTGTCACCATCCCCATGATGGGGCGGAAGAACTCATTGAATGTGGCCAATGCCGCCAGCGTGGTCCTCTTCCATGCGGCCCTGGCCCCCATTTAAACTGGAGGCACCATGCCCGGTTGCCCTTAAAAGGGGAAAAATTCCGGTGCCCATTGGTGGAATATCCAAATCCATCCCCCTAAATGGTAAAAGGGGAGGCAGGAACCGTTCATGGGTCCCTGTCTCCCCTTTTTCATTTGGGTGTACCGGCCGACGTATCTTTCTTAATACGCCTTTTCCGCTTCGGCAATCTCCTGGAACCGCCCTTCATCAATGGCCACGAACCGGATCCGGGCCCCGGCCTGGTAAAGGAAGGGGGATTCCCGGTGGGGGGCAAAGAGTTTGAGGGGGGTTTTGCCAATGAGCTGCCAGCCGCCCGGGCTGGCCACGGGATAGATGCCGGTCTGGCTGTTGGCAATGCCCACGGAGCCCTCCGGGACCAAGGTTCTGGGGTTTTCCAGCCGGGGGGTGGACAGACTTTCGTCCATGCCGCCCAGGAAGGGGAATCCCGGAGTGAATCCCACCATGTAAATGAGATACTCGGGTGCGGTGTGGCGCTTGACCACCTCATCCATGGACAGGCCCGAGGTGGCCATGACCGTTTCCATGTCCGGACCGAACTCCCCGCCGTAGCAGACCGGAATTTCCACCACCTTGCCGGCGGCGGCATCCACGGTTTCAAGGGAGCCGGAAAGGTCCAGAACCGCCTTTTCCAACTCGGCCGGGGCCAGGACCAGGGGATCGTAATTGATCATCAGGGCCCGGTAGGTGGGAACCACGGTTTCCAGCCCCTTGGGGGCATACTGGGTGAGCAGCGATGCCAGGGCATGGACCCGGGCGTTGACGTCAACATCAATACCCTCCCCCATTTCCACCAGCAGGGCCTTGTCCCCCATGGGTTTAACCACCGGAACCTTGTAAGTATTCATTATCGGGCTCCCATGGGCGCAATGGTGATGCCGTTGTCCGTGAGGGTCCGGCGGATGTTCCGAACCAGGTCCACGGCGCCCTGGTTGTCCCCATGGACGCAGAGTGTCTGGACATCCAACTCAATGCGGGAGCCGTCGCTGGCAATGACAAAGCCCTTGGCCATGTCCAGGGCCCGCTGGGCCACCACTTCAGGATCGGAGATCACGGCACCGGGCTGGCTGCGGGGAACCAGGGTGCCCTCGGGGGTATAGGCCCGGTCCGGGAAGGCTTCATAGGCCACCCTCAGCCCCAGTTCTTCGCCCATGCGACGCATGGTTTCCCCCTTTTTGCCGGCCAGGGCCACGAAGATCAACTCCGGGTCCAGTCCCAGGATGGCCTTGGCAACACCCCGGGCCAGTTCTTCGTTTTCCACGCAATCCAGGTAGAGGGCGCCATGGGGTTTGACGTGCTGGAGCTTGACCTGGTGATGGGTGCAAAATCCCTTGAGGGCGCCCACCTGGTAGGTGAGGTAGCGGGTGATTTCATCTCCGGAACATTTCATGCTTCTGCGGCCAAAGCCCAGAAGGTCGGGGTATCCGGGATGGGCACCGGCGCCCACGCCGGCGGCCTTGGCCATGGCCACGGTTTTATCCATGACCATGGGATCTCCGGCATGCCATCCACAGGCAATGTTTGCGGAGCTGATGTGTTCCATCACGGCCTCGTCCATGCCAATGGTGTAGTTGCCGTAGCTTTCACCCATGTCGCAATTCAAATCAATGGTTGTCATATTCATATCCTTATCAAGAAACTCGGGTTCATATGGGGATTGCCTATTTTCCTGCCATGAGATTGGGCAGATAGAGGGCAATGTCCGGGAAAATGGTCAAAATGGCCGTGGTCAGCAACATTAAAAAGAAAAAGGGCAATGCCATGCGGGCAATCTTCATGATGGGATCACCGGTGAGGCCCTGGATGACAAAGAGGTTAAAGCCCACGGGGGGTGTGATCTGGGAAACCTCCACCATGAGGATGAGGTAGATGCCGAACCAGATGGGGTCAAACCCGGCCTGGGTCACCATGGGCAGGGCGATGGGCAGGGTCATGACCACGATGGAAAAGCCGTCCAGGAGACAGCCCAGCACAATGTAGACACAGCCCAGCATCACCATGAGCATATAGGGGGAAAGATTCATTTCGGTAATGGCCTGGGTAATGGCCGCCGGGATCCCCAAAAAGCCCATGGCACGGGAAAGGAAGCCCGCCCCCACCACGATGAGCATAATCATGGCATTGGTTTTCACGGCCCCCTTCAGGCACTCCATGAGGATGGCCCAGGTCATGTGGCGGTTGATCACGGCAAAGGAAAGGGCACCGAAAACACCCAGGGCGGCGGCTTCGGTGGGTGTGGCAAAGCCGCCGTAGATACTGCCCAGGACCATGAGAATCAGTGCCAGGGTGGGCAGCAGATCTTTAAGACCGGTGATGCGGTCGGCCCAGGTATAGGATTCCTGGGTGGCCGGCGCAATGTCTGGATCCTTAATGCCCCGGTAAATGATATAGGCGGAATACACCCCGGCCAGAAGCAGGCCGGGAAGGACACCGGCCATGAACATTTTGCCGATGGAAACCTCGGCCAGGATGGCGTAAATGATCATGATCAGGGAGGGGGGGATGAGGAATCCCAGGGTCCCGGCCCCGGCCAGGGAGCCCACGGCCAGATCCCGGTTGTAGCCCATTTTATTGAATTCGGATAGGGTGATGCGTCCCACGGTGGCCGTGGTGGCGGCCGAGGAGCCGGAAACCGCGGCAAAGAGGGTACAGGAG
>JAKSBM010000636.1 GCA_022361135.1 Desulfobacterales bacterium
GTGCTCAGATCGAAGAAACCGGTTCTGACTACGATCGTGAAAAACTGCAGGAAAGACTGGCCAAGCTGGTTGGCGGCGTCGCCGTTATCAACGTTGGTGCAGCCACTGAAACTGAAATGAAAGAAAAGAAAGCCCGCGTTGAAGACGCCCTGAACGCTACCCGCGCTGCCGTAGAAGAAGGCATCGTTCCTGGTGGTGGCGTGGCCCTGGTAAGAAGCATTGCTTCCTTGGCCGACATGGACGTTGACGGCGAAGAAAAACTGGGTGTTGAAGTGATTTCCAGAGCCATTGAAGAGCCCCTGCGTAAAATCGCCGACAACGCCGGTGTTGAAGGTTCCGTTGTTATCAACAAGGTTAAGGAATCCGAAGGCGCATTTGGTTACAACGCCAGAACCGACGTTTACGAAGATCTCATCGAAGCCGGTGTTATCGATCCCAAGAAGGTGGTTCGTTTTGCCCTGCAGAACGCAGCTTCCGTAGCTTCTGTAATGCTGACCACCGAAGCCATGATCGCTGAAATCCCCGAAGAAGGCGGCGCTGCTGCAATGCCTGGTGGAATGCCCGGAGGAATGGGCGGCGGAATGCCCGGTATGATGTAATTGATCCCTTGGATCACCATCTCTGAGTAAGAGATTTTAAGCCCCCTTGGAGCCCCTATCGCAGGGGAGTCCAAGGGGGCTTTATTAATGGAAATTGAACTTGACAGCAAATGGATGCTCATATAGTTTTGGTGGGAATTTGGTGCCCCTGTCCCGGTGCACCGTATTTAAGAAGCAAAGACCTTAAGGAGATCTATGACTGCTGAATCACTCGGATTGCTTTACATGCTCCGGGATGCCGGCCCCATTGTAAAGTTGGTCATGTTGGTATTGCTCATTTTTTCAATCGTGTCCTGGGCAATCGTTTTAATTAAATTCAGATATATTCGTAAGGCCCAAAGGGATTCCGGAGAATTCATTGAAATTTTCTGGAATTGCCGTACCTTGGCCGATGCCTTCACCAAGGCCAAGGCCTTGCAGACCAGTCCGGTTGCGCGGATATTCATGACCGCCTATATGGAAATGTCCCGCTCCGAACGGCGTGAGCAGGCACCCAATGGGGGGGAGGGCAAAGCCTATTTCCATGTCATGGGGAGTATCCAGCGGACCCTTCGCAGATCCATCAATGTGGAAGTCCGCCGTCTGAGTCAGATGGTCCCCTTCCTTGCCACCGCCGGCAACACCGCTCCCTTCATCGGGCTCTTCGGTACGGTATGGGGAATCATGCACACCTTCCAGGGCATCGGGCAAAGTGGATCGGCCAGCCTGGCTGTTGTTGCGCCGGGGATTTCCGAAGCGTTGATAGCAACGGCCGCCGGCCTTGCCGTGGCGATTCCCTCGGTCATTGCCTATAATTTTTTCACCGATCGCATCCGTGTTTTGGGATCGGAATTGGATAGTTTTTCCTCGGATCTATTGAACATCATAGAGCGGGATATCCAGAAACAGGCGGAGGTATAATGCAAATCGGTTCCGGCCATGATCAGTTGATGTCTGAAATCAATGTGACTCCATTTGTGGACGTCATGCTGGTGCTTTTGATCATTTTCATGGTGACCGCACCCATGATGGTCCAGGGGGTGGATGTGGATCTGCCCGCAGCCACATCAGAACCATTGCCCACGGACGAGAATAATTTGATTATTTCCATTGATCTGGATCGAAAGGTTTTTATCAATGATCAGGAAGTCAGCCCGGCTTTTTTAACTGAAAAATTGGGCGCGGTTCTGGAAAACCTGGATGCCAAGGGGGTTTATCTCAAGGCGGATAAGGGTGTTCCCTACGGTATTGTGGTGAATGTGATGTCCAAAATTAAACAGGCAGGCATTGAAAGTCTGGGAATGATTACCCTGCCCGAAGACGATGCGTCCTGATCAAAGCAATGGCTGATCGGTCCCATTTACCCCAGTTGTCCGGTGACCCTTTGGGCAATTTGGATTCAAATCCCCAACAAGGACGTCGGTTCCTTTATTTTGTTCTCATCTCCCTTGTGCTTCATCTGGCCTTGTTGGCCGGGTCCATTTTCTTCCAGGGGATGGAATTTGCCAAGCCCCAACCCAAGGTGGTTCGGGTGGATTTGGTCTCTTTCTCTCCGGCCGCATCCCGGGCCGATTCTGCACCGGCCGTCAACGCCAGTGCTCCGGAAACCCTTCCCGACCCCGGTGCAGTCAGTGTTTCCCAACCGAAATCCGCACCTCAACCCGCTCCGGAACCCGTGGCCAATATTAAACCCGACATCAGCCTGAAGGGCAAACCAAAGAATTTAAAAAAGATGATGGCCAAGGCTGCCAAGGCACCTTCTAAACCCAAACGGCCGTCTAAAAAGTTAAAGCCCAAATCCAAGGTCGACACCGAAAAAATGTTGGAAAAGGCCCGCCGGGAATTGGAAAGAAAGGTGGAGGCTGAGAATCAGAAGCAATTGAGCCAGGCCCTGGATCGCTTGAAGGATAAGGTGGCCTCCCGCAAGGAACCCGTTGAGGGCGCTTCAAACTCCGGTGGGAACGGAAGCGGCGGTCGACCCGGGCGTCCCGGTGGCCCCATGGATTTGTATAAGACCATCATTCAATCGGCCATTGAGCAAAACTGGGTTTTCAACGAAACCTTGGCCCGGTTGAACCAGAATCTGGAAACCCGGATCCTGATCAAAATTTTAAAGAGTGGGGAAATCCGTGATATTATTTTTGAAACCCGATCCGGGAATCAATATCTGGATGAATCTGCCAAAAAAGCCATCCAAAGGGCAAATCCCCTGCCGGGGCTTCCCCTGGGATTGAGCTCATATGAACTGGTGATTATTTTTACCCCAAAAGGATTAAGGTAATACGATGAATTCCCCGTGTTGGCCCATTGCGTCTCCCTTGAAAATAAAATTTTGGGTGTGGGTGTGTGCTCTATTCGTTCTGTGGGGCGGTAATGCCGTCGCCAAGGAGTATGATTATATTAATATCAGCAATCCGTTTCTGAATAAGACGCCCATTGCCGTCACCGAGTTCAAAACCTTTAATGGCCACCTTGAAGAATTGGCGGCTGCCCAGTCCGGCCTGGAACAATTGCGCCGTGCCCTGGCTTTTACCGGGTATTTGAAGATCATGAATCCCGATGCCTTCCTGGTGAACCCGGCCCAGTCCGGTATTCAATTGAATCAAATTAATTTTAAGGATTGGACCGGCATTGGTGCGGAATTGTTGGTCACCGGGGGCATTGAAGAGCAGGGGGGGAAGCTGAAGTTGCGGATGCGGTTGTTTGATACCTTCAAGACCCAGCTTCTGGTGGGAAAGGTATACAGCGGTCCACGGTCCGCGCTGAGGAAAATGATTTTGCTTTTCTGCGGCGAAATTGCCCATGCCTTAACTGGTAATTGGGGGGTGTTTAATTCCAAGTTGACCTTTGTGTCCACGGTAAAGGGGAATAAGGAGATTTTTACCAGTGATTTTGACGGGTTTAATTTAAAGCAGGTGACCCACCATCGTAATATTTCACTTTCACCCTCCTGGTCCTACGACGGTAAGTGGATAGCCTATGTTTCCTACGCCAGGGGCAAGCCGGATATTTACATTAAGAACATCCGGGAAAACCGGGGAAGCATTGTGAATATCAAGGGTTCCAATATCTCACCGGATTGGATGCCCGATCAGTTGAAACTGGCTGCCGCTCTAAGCTTTTCTGGAAACCAGGAAATATATTTGTTGACCCAGAAGGGAGAAATTATTAAAAGAATAACCAGAAGTTGGGGCATTAATGTGTCTCCGCGATTCTCTCCGGATGGGAAAAAACTGGCCTTTACTTCAAATCGGGCAGGGAATCCCCAGATTTATGTGAAGGATCTGGAGACCAATGATGTAAAGCGGATTACCTTCCAGGGGAAGTATAATACCTCGCCAGCCTGGTCCCCGGATGGGAAAAAGATAGCCTATGTGGGGGTAGTAAAAAATCAAATCGATATTTATGTGATGGATTTGGAAAATATTTCGGCTGCACCGGTCCGTTTGACCATGGGGCAGGGGGATAATGAGGACCCATCCTGGTCACCCGACGGTAGCCTCATTGTATATACGTCCAATCGGAATCAGGGCGTATCCAAGTTGTTTGTGATGACTGCTGCTGGCACGGATCAGCGGCAATTGTTAAACATGAGTGGAAAGCAGACCCAGCCCAACTGGTCAGGGGCGATCGGCTCAGATGAATAAATTTAAGTTGGAAAATATAATCAATTTTGACCTTTAAGGAGGCACAATGAAAAACAGAATCTGGATGAATATTCTCATGGCGATGCTCGTGGCCGGACTGATGATGACCATGTCCTGCAGTAAACCTGCAGTGGTTTCTTCCGAAGCCGGGATTGAAGATCAGGCAAAAATCGATGCTGCAAAAAAAGCCGAAGAAGAACGGATCAAGGCCCAACAGCTCCAGGAAAAGCTGGCCCAGGAAAAGGCCATGAAGGAAGCCAAAATCGTGGCTGCCAAAAAACGGTTTCTGAATCAGAATATCCATTTTGATTATGACAGCGCCGATCTGAGCCCCATGGCCAAGACCCTGCTTAAGGAAAAGGCTGCTTGGCTGAAGGCCAACATGGGTGTTCGGGTTGTGGTTCAAGGCCATTGCGACGAACGGGGCACCACGGAATACAACATCGCCCTGGGCGAACGCCGGGCTTTGGCTGTTAAAAATTATCTGTCCAACCTGGGTGTAAGTGCTTCCCGGCTGGAAATGATCAGCTACGGTGAAGAACAGCCCCTGGATCCTGCAGCCAATGAAGATGCCTATCGGAAAAACCGCCGCGCACAATTTGTACTCCAATAAGCCCCAAGGGGAAATTGTGGAATAATGAATAGGCACACCATGCCCTGGGCTGGTGTGCCTGTTTCTCTTTTTAAATCCGTACATGGAGAGTCTGGATGAAACAGATTGTTTTTTTTCTAAGCCTGGGTCTTTTGTTGGTGTCGGGATGTGTGGCACCGGATCAATACCAAGTGCTGGAGAATCGGATTGCAGCCCTTGAGATGGAAAATAACCGGAATGCTGCACAATACAATGATATTGCAACACTGGACTCCCAGTTGAAGTCGGATGTGGATGCCCTGGCCAAACAATCGGCAGCCAACCAGGAAAGCTATGCCGATATTCGGTATGAACTGGCACAGATCAAAGAACGGTTCCAGATGGTCAATGGTATGATCGAAGAACTTAAATTCAAGCTGGGAAACTCCAGCCAGGAACAGCAGAGTTCCTATGAAAAAGAGTTGGCCCGCCTGGACAATGCCATTTCCAGAAATTTTGAAAAAATAATCAATCTGGAAAAGTACATGGGGTTTGAACCCACGGGATCCAAAGCCGAACCTAAACCCGGAGAGGATCAGAATGGAGACGCTCCGGCCATGGGGGAAGCCGAATTGTATGCATTGGCCAAGAAAAAATTTGATGAAGGAGACATGGATACGGCCCGGATTCAGTTTGAAAATTTCATCAATAAATATCCACAATCGGATCGGTCGGACAATGCAAGGTTTTGGATTGCCGACAGTTATTATGTGGAAAAATGGTATGAAAAGGCCATCCTGGAATACCAGAAGGTTCTGGAGAAATATCCCAAATCCAACAAGG
Organism: Desulfobacterales bacterium; assembly: GCA_022361135.1. Next base: position 5,640 of record JAKSBM010000636.1, read on the forward strand.
CCGCTGCGGCCCGCCTGAAGCAGGGATATGCATTCATTGCCCTGGGGGAAAAGGCCAATGCCCGGTTGATCCTCAAGGAGCTGGTCAAGCGTCATCCCGAGACAAAGGAAGCGGGATATGCCATGGAAAAATTGAAGACGTTGAATTGATGAGGTCCAGGTGAAGGTGGTCGGCATTGATCCCGGATTGGCTGGAACGGGGGTGGCTATCATTGAGGGAGATCTTCGGGAAATCCAGGGATATTCCTTTGGCAGCATCTCCACCCAGGCGTCGGAGCCCACTCCCTTGAGATTGCATACCATATACTCAAAAATTTACGATTTTTTAGCAGAGCAAAAACCGGATCTGGTGGTCATAGAGGACATCTACTCCCTTGAAAAATATCCGGGTTCCGGTATTATGTTGGGTAAAGTATCAGGGGTTATCCTTTTGGCCGCACACCAGGTCGGAGGCAAATTTGAAGAGGTCGCAGTTCGCGAAATGAAGAAGATAATTTGCGGCAGCGGTAACGCCGACAAATCCCAGGTGGAAAAATCGGTTCGTAATCAATTGGGACATCCGGAACCCATTCGGCCATATCACGCATCGGATGCACTGGGGCTGGCCTTGGCCGGGTATTATAGACATAGAAGGGGAATATGATCGGATTTTTGGAAGGGCGAATTCTGCGTTACGAGCGCGATGGGATTTTGCTGCAGGCAGGAAGTATCGGGTTTGAAATTTTGGTGAATCCCATCACCATCGAACGGGTCAAGGCCCAGGCAGAAGAGCCGGATGTGGTATCGCTTTATATCTATTACCACGTTGCGGAGCGCCAACCAAAACCCGTCCTCATTGGTTTTGCCTCCCCAATGGATAAAGAATTTTTTCAATTGTTCATATCCGTCTCCGCCATTGGGCCCATGAAGGCCATCAAGGCTCTGACCTTCCCCACCGAGCAAGTGGCCACGGCCATCGAGCAAAAGGATGTGGGATTTCTATCCAAGATGCCGGGAATCGGAAAGCGGACTGCTGAGAAGATTATTGCCACCCTCCATGGCAAGGCCATGGCCTTTGTGGGGGATGGTTTTTCTTCGGATGAAGAAACGGTGGATCCTCCTGCAAAAGCCAAAGGGCCAGAAAAATTGGATGAAATTTCCAGCCAGGTGGCGGAGGTGCTCACCGAACAATTGGGACACTCCACCGGTTCAGCCAAGCGGTTGATCCGGGATGCATTCGACCGGAATCCGGATATCCAGAGCCCGGAGGAATTGTTTGATGAAATTTACAGGGAAGGGCATTGATTGTGGGGAGTGATATTCTTTCCTTCCAGTCCGATAAAAAGGGGCTGGTGACATCCGAAAAGGTGGTTGAAGATAAAGTGACGGATATCGTTTCCCTGCGGCCCACCTGTTTTGATGATTACATCGGGCAGACCGAAACCGTGGAAACCTTGAAAATCGCCATCCAGGCTGCCAAGATGCGGAATGATTCCCTGGATCATATTTTGCTCCACGGCCCGCCCGGGCTGGGTAAAACAACGGTGTCCCACATCATTGCCGGGGAAATGGGCAAGGAGTTGGTGGTGACCTCCGGCCCCACCCTTGAGAAGGGGGGGGACCTCATTGGTATTTTAACCAATCTGGGGGACGGGGACTTTCTCTTCATTGATGAGATCCATCGAATTCCCAAAATTGTTGAAGAGTTTCTTTACCCGGCCATGGAAGACTATGCCGTGGATTTTGTCTTTGATAAGGGAATCCATGCGCGGAGCCATCGGTATCGGCTCAATCGGTTTGTCCTGGTTGGGGCCACCACCCGGGTGGGACTTTTGTCGTCCCCCCTGCGGGATCGATTTGGACTCTTTAGAACCCTGAATTTTTATACGGTTGAAGAGCTGAAAATCATTGTCTCCCGATCGGCTTCCCTGTTGGATGCCGAAATTACCTCCCATGGCGCCAGGGAGCTTTCCATGCGGTCCAGGGGGACGCCGCGAATCGCCAATCGGCTGTTGAAACGGGTTCGGGATTATTCCATGGTAAAGGGGGATGGGCGCATCAATCGGGATTGCGTGCAGGCTGCCTTGGCCTTGGAGGGGATCGATAGTCTGGGGCTCACCCGGCTGGATCGGGCATACCTGAAAACCATCCGCGATTTTTACCGGGGAGGGCCCGTGGGGATTGAAGCCATTGCCGCAACTCTCCAGGAAGAAACCGATACATTGGTGGATGTGGTGGAACCCTATTTGTTGAAGATTGGTTTTGTGCTTAGAACCTCCAGCGGGCGGCGGATTTCCGAATCTGCATGCCAGCACCTGAATGGTGTCAATCAACCTTAATTTATAAAATTAGATTATGAATCGTATTCTCAAGTCTTTTTCAAAATTCGTCCTGGGTTTGGGGTTTTTATTTATTGTGTCATGGGGGGCGGCCGCTCCGGCTGTTTGGGCCCTTGACGGTGTCAATAAATTTCCCGATGCCATCATTTCCTTGCCTAAAAATTGCCATGGGATCCTGGTGGAGAAGACCACCCAAATGCTCTATGTCTATGCCGGTGGGGACGACGGCGGTGACCTTCGGTTGGCGTTTAAGGCGTCCTGTTCCACGGGTGAGGTCAAGGGGCCCAAGCAAGTTGCCGGGGATAAAAAGACGCCCGAAGGAATTTATTTTCTAATCGATGAATACGAGGACAAATACCTTTCTCCGGTATATGGAACCAAAGCGTTTCCAACGGATTACCCCAATTTTATGGATGAGCTTCTGGGGAAAAACGGGTCCGCCATATGGATCCATGGGACGGATAAGGCGTTGAAGCCCATGGATTCCAACGGATGCATCGCCCTTGAAAACGACGATATCATGACCTTGTCCCGGTACATTGATCTTTATTCCACCCCACTTGTTATTGTGGAGGCCGCAGCCACCATAAGTCCCCAGGAGCGGAATTATCTGCAGATGGATTTGCGCAACCAGCTTAAAGCCTGGGCCTCGGCCTTGGGTGTGGGCGGTTACCACCAATACCTGGCCTTGTACTCACCCACATATTTGCCGGATATTGATTTTTGGAAGGCCTGGGATAAAAACCGGGAGCTTTTAACCAAGGCGGGCTCAGAGCCTGTTATTACCTTGGCGAACATCGGGCTTTACCATCACCAGGGCGTTTTTGTGGCCTTTTTTGACCTTTGGATGGGATCCAAAGATCAGAAAATGAACCTGGGCAAGCGTCAGCTTTTCTTTAAAAAAGAAGAAGGCGGGTATCGCATTGTGGGGGATGTCTACAAAAAAAAGGAAGCCCCGTACCAGAAAAAAGGCAGTTATCCCCTGGTCATCGCATCCACCTCACTTTTGAAAAAGCCCTCCGGTGCAGATGAGATCATGGCCGGGGTTGAAAAATGGCTGGAGGCTTGGAGTGCCAAGAATATGAAAGCCTATGCCGGATTTTACGCATCGGATTTTGTATCCGACGGCTTGGGCAAAACCGCCTGGGTGCGGAGAAAAACCCAATTGTCCCGGAAATATGATTATA